>NZ_LZHJ01000087.1:0-4050 GCF_001690815.1 Gilliamella sp. GillExp13
CATTATCATTTAAGGCACAAGGCACAAGGCACAAGGCACAAGGCACAAGGCACAAGGCACAAGGCACAAGGCACAAGGCACAAGGCACAAGGCACAAGGCACAAGGCACAAGGCCTGGCAAACGTATTTCTTAAATTTATCAAATAAACTTATTCGACGAATTTTTGCACGAAACTTATTTATATTTTCGAAATTATCTCTCAACGAATTATCGAAATTATTGCTCAAATCACCTAAATCACCTTTACTAGTATTAGCGCTGTTATTATTGACATCTTCATGGAATGTACAGGCGAATGGTAAAAAGGCTAGAACGGGTAATCGTAGTGATGCAATACTGCTACAACAGTCGCCAGTTATCGATTATGTAAGACCTAATCTAAATTATGGTGACGGCAAATTCGCTGGTCCAGCTGACATGTGGAATCCTAAGAAGGGCTTCTTAGTTCAATCAATCAATCCTGAATCATACAACCTCAATTTTCCAACTACAGGGGCGGATGGTTTACATTTTGATTTACTCATTACAGGAATAGATGTAAGAGAATTGACATGGGAACCGGTCACGCATGAGGGAATTACTGCGACAGTGACAAATGTTAAAAATCATGATGTTTGGATTCCTCCTGAAGATTGGGGAAAATTTGTCGCCCGTGTTAAGCTAACAGGTCCAGAGGCAAGAAATCAATGGGATAATCCAAATCCTAGCCGAATTGCTAAGCCAAAGTTACCACAGACGTTTGAGTTAGTGGGTAGAGATATATATGGCGTTGAAGTAGTAAAATATGGATTTGTCTTGAGGCAGTGGTTCGTCCATCGGGGTTATCTGGGTCATTCACTTTATGGTAAACAGTTAGCATGGTGTAATAGTATAGGCTACCAAATGCCAAGGGTCAGGGATTTAACTAACCACAGAGCAAGATTTTCACTAGGTTACAGGCGTCATATTGGTGCAGGCTTTTTTACCGAGTGGGGCAATATGCACTTATACGAAGATGGTGGCCGGCTTTACTTCAACGACTGCAACTGGACGATCGATGTAATAGATAACTCGCAGCTCTATGTTCTCGCGCTCATGGGCACTATCCAAAGTGAGTACAGGCCCGCCATGGGTACCCACGAATGTGGTGTTATTTGCGCCTCAAACCTTAGTCCTTAGTCCTTATTTCTTAGTCTTTGGCTCGCCCGAGGCGAATATGGACTAATATAGCCGAGGTTATTTAAGGAAGGGTTGAGCAAGGGCACCCTTCTTCGCTCACAGCGTGGGCGAGCTAACGTTATACTGTTGCGTACTTTGTTGACCAAAATTACTGGACAAGTGACACAACGAAGAGCAGGGACTGCCAGTTTGATGTAGGTGCGGATAATGGTAATATTTGTTCTGCTCATCCAACAATTACGGTTTTTGCATCATCCTTTAGTTTTTAATCCTTATGGCGCTGATGATATTTTGATATTAATAAAGAATAATCAATAAAAGAATAAAATTCCAGTGTGAGGAGGGTAGCCAAAATAGCAAAGCTTGATAGCTTTGCATTTTAATAACAGAAAGCCTAAAAGCCCTTTTCTTAAAAATTAAATTTGACACGCTAAAAAATAGCAGTCTATAAAAAATTGATTTTTAAAAAGATAAATAAAATCAATATTCTACCTGATTGATATTTATATAAAAATGTACCGATAATTGAGTGCGCTAAACAAGGGCGATAAATATGTGTAATTTTGGTACAATGTAAAAAACAAAAGAGTTTGAAAGTTTACTGTGAAAAAACTATTTGTACATTAACTTACTATGATATTGTCGACGATATTCGGTTGGTGTTCGTTCTGTCTTTTTTTTAAAAATCCGACAAAAATAATTACTATCTTTAAACCCCGATGCTAGAGTAATTTCTTTTATATTTAGATCATAATCTTTTAATAGCGATTTTGCACATTCTAAGCGAATATGATTTAGATATTCATTTAACCCTATTTTCCCCTCGCTTTGAAATAGATGTGATAAGTAATTAGGTGAAATGTAAAACATATTAGCTAAAAAGTTGCGTGTAATATCTTCACGAAAGTGAGTATCAATATATTGACGAATGGCTTCATATAGGCAAGTCGTTTTGGATGATGTTTTGATATTGATATTTAACAAATCGAGCGTGTTGCTAAGTAAACTGTGAATAAGATAGTAAGCAGTTTGATTTTGTTTACATGATTGGTTTTGCCAGATAAGTTCGGTCAGAGCTTGAATAATAAATGTACCAACCCGTGGGCCTCGTCTTGGTGCGTTAATTTGCCCAAGCGGAATTAGTTGTGTACCATCCCAATGCAATAGGCTTATACCAATTTGTTGTTTACCAAATAATATGTTTAATGAAGTAACAGGGCTTGTCCAAATGGGTTTGTTCCAGCTTTGAGCGGGAATATATAAAAGATCATTAGTTGATAATATTTTTTCAATAACTTTGCCATTACTATCCGCCCATAGCATCTGTTGCTTTCCTTCTAATATAACTTCAACTCTAGGAAAGTTGACTTGGTAGGCAAGTAAAGGAGGACAAGTATTACTATTAGCAAAATAGATATGATTGATTGACTCTTGGTTATTGACTAGTTTGGCTAGTTTTTCGTTAATGATTTTTGTCATAAATTAAGTTAATGATAAATCAAGCGTGTACTATCGTTTAGATTATATACGGATATGGAAAAGATGAAAATAAGTATAACTTTTTATTTTATAAATTAATGTTAATTTTTTGTTGTGTGATCTAAATCTCAATTTCTTATTTAGCGTACAAAAATCCAGTAAATGACAAAATTGTCTTCTAGGCGATTTTGTCAGTTTTTTTTACTATAGCTGTAACGCAAAATTTGAATACAAAAAGCGTTATATGTATACGTTAATAGATGTTTGTTGGTTTTAGCTGGGAGTTAACCATGGAATTATATTTAGATACCGCCGATATTGTCGCCATAAAACGTTTAGCTAAGGTGTTACCTATTAGTGGGGTTACCACTAATCCAAGCATTGTAGCAAAATCGGGCAAGCCAATTTTTTTGTTATTAAATGAATTACAAGAAGTATTGGGTTCAGATAAATTACTATTTGCTCAGGTACTTTCAAGTAATGCTGATGAAATGATAAAAGAAACTTATCAGCTTAGAAAAGCAGTACCATCGATTGTGACTAAAATTCCTGTTAATGCTCAAGGATTGATTGCAATTAAAGAATTAACCCAGCAAGGAATTCCAACTTTGGGAACGGCTGTCTATGGTGCAGGGCAGGGATTTTTAGCTGCATTAGCAGGGGCTAAATATATTGCACCTTATGTTAATCGCATTGATGCTCAAGGCGGAAATAGTAAAGATACAGTACTGGAATTACAAAAATTGTTAGATTTGCACTGTCCACAATCGCTGGTATTAGCCGCAAGCTTTAGAACACCAAGGCAAGCGTTAGACTGTATACTTGCTGGTTGTAAGTCTATTACGTTGCCAGTGGATGTGGCTGAGCTATTTATTTCTGATCCAGCTGTTGATGCGGTGATTACTAAGTTTGATCAAGACTGGTGTAATGCTTTTGGTACGTTATCGTTTTAAATTTATTTTTTAATTTGATTTTTTCTAAACTTGTTTCATCGCTTTTGGGTTAAACAAGTTTATCTATTTTTTCAATTATAAAAATAGCATTACCTAGATTACACCATGAAGTGCAATTTTTCTTAACTCCTTCGAATAAAAGGAGGCAGGGCTTTTAAACTTATGCCGTTTTCTTGGGCGTGTGTTCAATAGATATTGAATTTTTTTTATCTGTTCGTCGTCAACTAATGAAATGGCCGCTGACTTTGGTATAAACTGACGTATTAAGCCATTGGTGTTTTCATTGGTACCTCTTTGCCAGCTTTTATAAGGCTCCGCAAAGTATACGGTAGTATTTAAATAATGCTCAATCGCATGATGATAATTAAATTCCATCCCATTATCAAAGGTGATGCTTTTAACCATCTTTTTAAACGGCGTTAGCAATTTTATTATCATATCTCTCGTTTCGGAGGCGGT
>NZ_LZHJ01000088.1:0-20952 GCF_001690815.1 Gilliamella sp. GillExp13
ACGAAAAAAACGCATTCCTCCACAATGCCCGGAAAAGCTATTTGTGCCTAATAAACAAGGTGAATGTTGGTCAATGGATTTTATGAGTGATAGTAGCCGTAATCAACGTCGCTTTAGGACATTCAATGTCATCGATGACTTTAATCGTGAGGCGTTAGGTATTGATATTGCAGTCAGCTTACCAGCAGGAAGGATTACCCGTTACTTAGATAAACTGGCCGAATATCATGGATATCCATTAAAAATACGGGTCGATAATGGGCCAGAATTTACAGGAAAAAACTTTATAAACTGGGCTAAATCACATGATATAGCCATTGATTATATAAAGCCCGGTAGCCCTTATCAAAATGGTTATATTGAACGATTTAATCGTACCTATCGTACTGAAGTACTTGATTTATATCTTTTTAACAACTTAGCACAAGCAAGGTGAATAACCGAAGAATGGCTAACGATTTATAACACCGAAAGACCGCATGAGGCATTAAATAACATGACACCGATTGAGTATAAAACACTAAAACAAGCAGCTTAATTTTCTACGTGAGTTGTGTACTAAGTTTGGGGCATTTACAATACCACCACATCGTTGCCATCCACTTGCTCTATCTCCTTTAAAATCGCCTTGAGGTTTTGCCCAAACTGAAATTGGTGTAAAACTATACTCATGCATAACAGATGCATCTTTTTTTAACACTGCCCTTATAGTGACAGTTCCTGATGGTTTACTTATTAATTTAACCATACCATTCTTATCAACAACAACCCCATCACCAGGGTTGTTAATTAATTGATAGCGGTAATCCGTTTGTGAACCAGTCATCACTAACTGAAATTTAGCTCCAGGAAAGCCTGTTGTAGGAAATGTTTTTGACGATACGACTGGTTTAATTCTAAAACCATAATTTGGTACATAATCTTGAGTATAACCTCCACCACCTTTTGATCGTGTTCGCTCCAATACATTTGATAATTCAAATCTGGATTATCACCAGGCTTACCCCCATTGATATTCAGGATAAATAATTATGCTATTTGGTTTGACATAACATAACTCCGATTTTGGTGCTATTTGATAAGTTTTAGCTAGGGTAATCTGCTCGCCTTTATCAGGAATTCCGTATGCTGAATGGGCACTAACATTGGTTTTAATGATGAGTTTTAATGGCATTGAAAAACCACTGCCTCAACCTATAATTTTTTTCTTATCATCACCTATTATTCTTACGCCATTATTGTCATACCACCAATAATTAGTCGATTCAACTTTAAACGGCTTTTGTGGTTCGGCACTATCACCATCTATATCGCTGTAATTTTCAACTTTATCTAAGTTTGTTGAAGTATAAATCGCCACTTTAAAATCGTTAAGCGTTAAATTACCATCAAATTCTTTCACTTCACTAGATTTTATAGTGCCACTCGCCTCACTGTAAAAAACACCGTTGACAGTAAAACCATGTTTATCTGCACTCGACAACACCACCACTTGCGGTGCATTTCCTGTAATAATCTGACTCGAAGTTGCTGTTAGTATTGCATTAACTGAGCCAACATGTATCCATTGTGATAATAAGATTAAACCCATTATTTGAGTAAGTTTAGGTTTTGAGTGAGCTATAAGTGTTGTTATTTTGACAACAAAGTGAGATTTGCAATGGAAGTGTTTAAAACAAAAAGAAAAGTAAAAATAAAACGTTTTGCTGTAATATTAAAGGTGAAATAAAACGATTAACAAAATGCCCGATGCCCGATTAAATTCATATTTTATCATAATTTTATTATTCCTCATACTTATTTTCTTAAATTTATTGTTATAAAATAAATAGTTAATGTTGTTTTTAGTAATTTTAGCATAAAGTAGTATATAACTATGCTACTCTATTTTAGAATAAAAACTTCATTTTTCATCTACTTTTTTGTAAAGTTTTGTTAAGCGTATAAAAACTCATAACTGTAGGAATTAGTCACATTGTTTATAGTAATTTGAGAAAATACTGTAATCAATAGACATAAAAACAAAACTAACACCTTATCAACAACAAGCAATATTGCGCATATATCATAGAAAATAACATCACTGATTTGACTAAATATTTTATAGTTAGCCATCCAACCATATATAATACTAAATGATCTCATGAGTCTAAATAACATGGCTACCATTGTATATAAAACATGAAATAAACAGCATAATTTTTTGTGAGTTGAGTGCTCAATATGGGCATTTACCTAAATTAGATTATATTTTTGTAAAAAATATTCAGGATTCTATACCGTTTGGTGATTAAGAATTCTTCAAGCGTGTATGCACACCATTATATGAATTAAAATTTCACTAGACCTGCAGCTAGCAAATGAATGGGTGATCCGGATACAAGACTAGTGCTTTAATGGAGATAGAGTATAATCAGCAAATAATAACAATTTAAAAGATCGAAACAAAAATTTGAGCGATTTACAACAAATCGCCTTATAAGTTTTTTAGAAGATTATTTTAATTATAAAGTGTAAACAACCCGATGCTTTCCTATACCTTCTATTTTTATAACCTTCCCCTTGGTAAGGATTATCCATTGATATTGCATACATATTATGCCTTAGGGGTTTAGTTCATCAAATTTATAAATTATGATTCATCCATAATATTTACCCAACTTGGTATAATAGGTGTTCGGCAGTAATAATTAGCTGAAGGCTGTATATCTTTATTTCTAATTTTTTGAAATTCTGGCGTTTGAGGATCATCAAATAGCTCAGGATCCCAACGACGATTCATTTTGAAAAACAAGAATTCTTCATACCAACTGTTGTGTAACCATGGTTTTGGATAATCTAAAGTGGCATAAATACGGTTACAAATAAAAGTTAACCTCCCACCAAAAACAAAGAAGAAAAAGGACACAAAAGCAACAAAGCCAATACAGCTTGTTTTGGTAATTTCTATCACTTCTGAAGAATCCCACTCATGATTGAATAATATGCTAATGAAAATAAAAACATCGGTACATAATATTATCGATCCAACACCAAACATACAATACTTCAGCAATTGCAACGTCGAAAGACCAACTCCTTTAGGGAAAAATAAAGCATGGTATTTAGGAAAGCGGACGGCATAAGCTTGATATTTGTTCTTATCAATTTGTTTGACAACCATTTCGACGTAATCACCATTTTTAAAAGCGACATTTTCTAACTTACCTTTGACTTTAACATTACCGATATAACAAACAGATGGTGTGCCTTTCAATAGCTTGGTTTGTAGTAACCCAAAAGTAAATAAACTAAGCATGAATTCATAAACAAACTTACATATAGCAGCGGTTATTAGAATAAATCCACCAATCATCTCGATAATAAATAGCCCCAAAATTGACTCAATAAAACCACAGTCTTCAGTTTTTTATTGTGATCCTTTTCTTGATCTACTTTCAATATTTTTAAACGCCTTACTTTACCTCTTAATAAACTATACTTTCCCATTACCTTTTTACTCCGTTTAAGTAGGCTTTGCTTTTTTTTAAGCTAAAACCCAAATCCTCCATAGTTAAATAACGTAATAAATATTGGCATTATAAGTGTCAATAAAAAACCTTGCGCAATAGCCGCAGGCACTATGGCTATCCCACCACCTTTTTGCAGCATGGGGAGTGTAAAATCCATTGATGTTGCACCACACAAACCTAATGTGGTTAATTGGTAGCGTTTAATTAGTGTTGGGATTAAAATAATTGCGCATAATTCACGCAGAATATCATTTAAAAACGTAGCACTACCAATAACTGGACCATGGGCTTCTGTCATTAAAATACCCGATAACGAATACCAACCAAAACCCGATGACATAGCAAGACCTACTCGTGTGGGCAAATCTAAAACAAATGATGCAACAATGCCCCCTAAAAATGCACTTATCGTAACTACTATCGTTGTAATTATGCCTATTTTGTTGAGCAGAATATGCTTGATTGAAATATTATTACTGCGCAATTGAATACCGACTAAAAACAATAAAAAAACCAATACAACTTGCGTGGTACTTTCTGAATATTGCCAAATAAATAATGGAAATAATCCGCAAATAAACCCAATAATTAATGCAATACAAACACGCAATGACTCAAAAATCATTTTAAAACGTGATTCGTAAGTTTGATCTGTTTTATATGCCTTGGTAGAAAGAAAATAATCAAAAATAATTAAAACAACAAAATTACCGCCAAATGTACAAACAAAAAGAACACCGGTATAACATAAAATTATTTGTAAATTTGTAGTTAAGTTATCTAAATGTGCAAGTTCAGATCCCATAATGAATAAAATAAGGTAAACCATCCAACTCAACGTTTGGTTAATCTTAGTCATCAAACTATCATTTTTAATCTTAATTAAGTAACCAATAAACAATGGCACTAACGCAATAAGAATACCAAAATACATATTTTATTCCTTAACTATTCCTGATTTTTATTTTTAAATAATTGGATCAAACCTATGTTTTAAACATGTTACTGCTAATCATTAAGTCAATGATGCTAAATTTTGCTCAATATTAAGTTGAAGCTGATCCAATAAAGCGTAACGATTTCGATATTCTGAACGTTTTTTACTGGCGATTTCTTCAATGGATTTTCGATTAATTTGGCTTGGTAATATAAATAAACCATTGGAATCTTGTTTGCTATCAAGAGTTAACCAAAAATCGTCATAATCAGATAAAATGCGCTCTTGGCGGCTATTATAGCGCCAATTGTTATATATATGTGTTTTATTGCCCACAGCAACAATTTGCGTTAATTGATAATAACGTGCAACCGTCAACGCAGCCTCAACAGCAATACGTTTAGGAAACAATCCATAGCACGCTTTAGTTGCTTTTTGCACACGCGTGCGCGCATCATCATGTCCTGTACCTTGTAAGCCAGCAATAAACAGTGTTGGTTTGGCTTGATATTCAACAATTGAAAACGTCAAAGTGGCTAAGTCGATGCCATCACTATCATAAAAATAAAAGCTAATTTCGCCCTCTCTTGCAAATTTATTACGGGCTTGCACTGCTATTTGAATGTTTTGTTCATTTTTAACTGTTACATCCGCCAATACAAAAGGAAATTGTGGATTATAAAAAGCCTTGCTTATGCTGTCAGGTTGTTTAGCTAAAAAATCATAATGATATGCCAAAGCGTCATAACGGGCTTTTTGACTCAAGCAAGAAGCTAAATAAGGACGCTGTAATTTACACGGCAAATTTGTTTGGCACGAAAAATAATAGCCAAGTAGTGGATACTGCCTTAATTTATCAAGCCATTTCAAAGTGATTGGACTTAAAAATAAGGTTCTGAAAAAAAACTTATAACGATAAGTCGGATTAAGCCATAATTCGTTTAATGGTAATTTACCAGTATAAAGCCAGTTAAAAAGTTGCCATTTACTTTTTGGCCTAGACATATTCGTAATATTATTCATAAGTAGAAATTAAAATCGTGTTAGTTATTCTGTCAATTACTGGCGATTAAATCAATACGCATTGATATTTATAATCAGCCATAAAAAAATCAAACGATAAGAGTACAACACAACCTAAGTTGGTGCAACTGTTCCAATGGTTATGTAAGATTAAATAAAAATAAAAAACGGTGAACTAGTCACCGTTTTTTAAGCAATAACGTCTTTTATAAAAAAGAATTATTGACCTTTAACTTCTTTTAAACCGTTGAATGGTGCTTTTGAACCTAAAGCTTCTTCAATACGGATTAATTGGTTGTATTTAGCAACACGGTCAGAACGGCTCATTGAACCAGTTTTGATTTGACCAGCTGCTAAACCTACGGCTAAATCAGCAATTGTTGAATCTTCGGTTTCACCACTACGGTGAGAAATAACCGCAGTATAGCCTGCGTCTTTCGCCATTTTAACCGCAGCGATAGACTCAGTTAATGTACCGATTTGGTTTACTTTAACTAAGATAGAGTTAGCGATACCTTTTTCAATACCTTGTTTAAAGATTTTAGTATTAGTTACAAATAGATCATCACCCACTAATTGGATTTTGTGACCTAATGCTTTAGTTTGGTAAGCCCAACCTTCCCAATCGCTTTCATCTAAACCGTCTTCGATTGATACGATTGGATATTCATTAGTTAAACCTTCTAAGTAATGAGTAAATTCTTGAGCAGTGAATTCTTTGTTACCTTCACCTTTCAATACATATTTACCAGTTTCTTTGTTATAGAATTCAGAAGCTGCACAGTCCATCGCTAAGGTTATGTCTTTACCTAAAACATAACCTGCTTTTTCTACTGCTTCTTTAATGCATGCTAATGCTTCAGCATTTGAACCTAAATTAGGTGCAAAACCACCTTCATCACCAACTGCAGTATTCATACCTTTAGCGTGTAATACTTTTGCTAAGTTGTGGAATACTTCAGAACCCATGCGAATTGCTTCACGAACTGTTTTAGCACCAACTGGTTGGATCATGAATTCTTGTAAATCAATGTTGTTATCAGCGTGCTCACCACCGTTGATGATGTTCATCATTGGTAATGGCATTGAATATTGACCTGGAGTGCCGTTAAGATCAGCTATGTGCTGATAAAGAGGAACACCTTTAGCAGCTGCAGCAGCTTTAGCTGTAGCTAAAGATACAGCAAGAATTGAGTTAGCACCTAAGTTAGATTTAAAATCAGTTCCATCTAAGTCAAGCATGATTTGGTCGATAGCAGCTTGATCTAAAGCATCTTTACCAACAACGGCTTTAGCGATTGGTCCATTTACGTTTTCAACCGCTTTTAATACGCCTTTACCTAAAAAGCGAGATTTGTCACCATCACGAAGTTCTAACGCTTCACGTGAGCCAGTTGACGCACCAGATGGCACGATTGCAAGACCAACAAAACCACCTTCTAAATGAACTTCGGCTTCAACTGTTGGATTACCACGAGAGTCGATCACTTCACGACCATGTACTTTAACGATTTTTGCCATGTTATTTTCCTCTATATGACAGATATATTACAAATGTTAATTTAAAACTATTTTTGTTGCTGCTCTTGATAAGCTTTGGCAGCTTTTATAAAACTACTAAATAGTGGATGTCCATCTCGTGGTGTTGATGTGAATTCTGGATGGAACTGACACGCAACAAACCATGGATGATCTGGGATTTCGATAATCTCAACCAACTTTCTATCCGTTGAAAGACCGGTGACTTTTAACCCAGCTTTAACCACTTCAGGTAATAAATTGTTATTTACTTCATAACGATGTCGATGACGCTCGGTAATCGATTCATTTTTATACATATCGTATACTAATGAATTTGGCTCTAAATGGCAAATTTGCGAACCTAAACGCATTGTGCCACCTAAATCACTGTTTTCATTACGTTGTACTACATTACCCGATTCATCACTCCATTCTGTAATTAAAGCAATGATTGGGTTTGCACAATCTTTGACAAATTCAGTTGAGTTAGCATCTTTAATGCCTGCAACATTACGTGCATATTCGATCATAGCCACTTGTAAACCAAGGCAGATACCTAAGTACGGGATCTTGTTTTCACGTGCATAGCGAGCCGCCATAATTTTTCCTTCAACACCACGATAACCAAATCCACCAGGAATTAAGATAGCATCTAAACCTTCTAGCAAATCAGTACCGCGTGACTCAAGATCTTCTGAATCAATATAACGAATATTCACCGTTAAACGATTTTTTAATCCACCGTGTTTTAATGCTTCGTTCACTGATTTATAAGCATCCGGTAGAGCAATATATTTACCCACCATACCAATAGTCACTTCACCAACTGGGTTAGCTTCTTCATAAATGACTTGTTCCCATTGAGAAAGATCGGCTTCTTTACAGTCGAGATTGAAACGTTTGCAAACAAAAGTATCTAAGTTTTGTGATTTTAATAATGCCGGGATTTTATAAATAGAATCGACATCTTTAAGTGAAATCACTGCACGCTCAGGCACGTTACAAAATAGTGCAATTTTAGCTCGTTCATGAGCAGGAATAATGCGATCGGAACGGCAAATTAACACGTCGGGTTGAATACCAATTGACAGCAACTCTTTTACTGAATGTTGCGTAGGTTTGGTTTTAACTTCACCAGCAGAGGCCAAATAAGGTACTAAGGTTAAGTGCATAAATAATGTGTGTTCACGTCCAACATCTACCGCTAATTGACGAATCGCTTCTAAAAACGGAAGTGATTCAATATCACCAACAGTACCACCAATTTCAACAATTGCGACATCAAACCCCTTTGCGCCATCAATTACACGTGATTTAATTGCATTAGTGATATGAGGAATAACTTGAACCGTAGCCCCTAAATAATCACCACGTCGCTCTTTTCGTAATACATCAGAATAAATGCGCCCTGTAGTGAAGTTATTTTTTCGCGTCATTTTAGTGCGAATAAAACGTTCATAATGACCTAAATCAAGATCGGTTTCTGCACCATCTTCAGTCACAAACACTTCACCATGTTGAATAGGACTCATTGTGCCCGGATCGACATTAATATAGGGATCAAGTTTGAGCATGGTGACATTTAAATTGCGGGCTTCTAAGATTGCAGCAAGTGATGCTGCGGCAATGCCTTTACCAAGGGAAGAAACGACACCGCCTGTAACAAAAATATAATTCGTGACCATTAATACCAGACCATTATTAATTTATAAGAACAATGTTGTATCGATTTTTAAAGCATAAAAACCAATATAACAAATAAGAATCAGACGGGAATGCAGTATAACAGAATCTGCCTTGTCCCACAATTGAATAATTAATTTTAACTGATAAGTTGCAGGAAAATACCGAGTTATTTACAACTCATGATTAAAATAACCTGATTGTAAATCTACAGTAGCAAATTCTAAATATTTAAGATGAGTATAATGATCCTCGTCAACAAATAAGATAAAACATTATTTAGGTATAGCAATCGTAACAATAAGTTGTCGAGAATTTATATTAGTATGGTCACATTGGCAGTTGTATGATGTAGCTAAAAATGTATAAATAAGCTTATAATTAATACAAAAGATCAATAGCCGTAGCTAAACCAAAATAAAAACCTCATTTTTTAAAGAGGCTTTTATTTTATATTTTAATTAAGATTCAGGAGTATCATCATCAGATTTTGTATCAATTGGATCTGATATACCTTGTTTATTCATTTCTTCTAATGATTTAGAACCTGCTAGCTCTGAAGTTTTGATATCCTTTACAATACCCATTTCATCAAAATAGACAACATAGGTTCTTTGACTAACAGCGCCATGCTGCGGTTGTTGACGGAAAACATAATACCAAACACGATCACCAAAGACAGAAGTTAACATTGGTGACCCCATAATAAATACAACCTGTTCTTTATTTTGACCAACTTGTAATAGGTCTATAGCATCTGGTGTTACATAATTACCTTGGTTAATATCAGGTCGATATACCCAACGATCAACAACCGAACAACCAGTTAATAAAACACTCGCTACAATTGTAAAAGAGGTAAACTTACGAAACAGCATCTAACTTTATCCATAAAAAAATAATGATATATATTATCGCTGATATTTTTCATAAGTGCTAGCCAAATTAATAAATTCTTCTACAGTTAGATAATGATTCTGATATCAGTAGGTCCTAACATAAATTATCACTTGACTTTTATTCTTGTATCAACCAACTTAATACTGTCATAATAGACACTATTTTTAAACATCAAAGGTACAAAATGAAACTAGAAACTATAGATCAAAAAGCAAGTTATGCTATCGGTTTGCAAATAGGACAACAACTAAAAGAATCTGGCTTAAATAATTTAGAACTCAACGCATTAAAACTAGCAATGGAAGATGTATTATCGGGTAATCAACCTGCTCTACCTTTACAAGAATTACATGAAGCATTACGCCATGTGCATGAACAAGCAACCAAAGAGAAGGCCAAACAAGCAGAAAAAATTGCTCAAGCAGGTAAAGATTTTCTAGCAGAAAACATTACAAAAGATGGCATTAAATCGACTGAATCAGGTTTACAATACGAAATCATCAAACAAGGCGATGGCGCATTACCTAAAGCAACCGATCGCGTGCAAGTTCATTATACAGGGCAACTAATTGATGGCACAGTATTTGATAGTTCTGTTGAACGTGGACAACCTGCTGAGTTTCCAGTCAATGGTGTGATTAAAGGCTGGGTTGAAGCGTTACAACTTATGCCAAAAGGTTCAAAATGGCGTTTATATATTCCTCAAGAATTAGCTTATGGTGCTCAAGGTGCTGGCGCATCAATTCCACCATACAGTGCATTAATTTTTGATGTTGAATTACTAAAAGTTTTATAAGCAAGAGTGGACGCTACTTGACGTCCATTTGTTTTGAACTATTATCATTTAGGAAGATGATAAGCACTAAATGCCGCCAGTAACAATAAAATACTCGCCGTACCAAACGCAACTAAATGAGTGTGTAAATGATCATAAGCCCATCCACCTAACCATGAACCAATCATCGCACCAATTTGATGTCCCAAATAGGTTAATCCTGAAAGTAGTCCCACAATTTTTACACCATAAATATCTGCGGTAATGGCTCCAGACATCGACAAAGCACCAGCCCAAACCAAACCACCCACTGCTGCAATAGTAAAAAGCTGCCATTTAGTTGATGCTAAAACAAGAGCAATAAAACCTAAACCTCGTATTAAATAGACCATCATTAAAATGTTTTTTCGTTGCACTATATCAGATAAATAACCCAAAACTAAGGTACTAAAATAGCCACTAAACCAATCAAACCAATACCATTAGAACTAATGATAGGGTCAAATCCATGATCGGTAAGCATTGGGACTCCATGTGTTCCTAATAAATTCATACTGAAGCCACAGGTAAAAAGCCCAAAACTCAGCTGCCAAAATGGACGTGTTTTTAACACATCTATAAGTTTGATACTAGGCTCTATTTTTTGATTGATAACAGGCTCTATACTATAGACTTCGATTTCAGATTGATTATCTTTCATAATAAACAAAGCAATAGGCAAAGCGATAATCATAAAAATCACAGCAAATGAAATTAGCGTTGTTTGCCATCCATAAATAGGAATGAAGAAAGCAAAAACAGGTAACATCACTGCAATACCTGCCATACTTCCTGTTGATAAAATAAATAAAGCCAATCCTCTACGCTTGATAAACCAACGTGCCACAATGGGCATAAAACTGACAGAACCAACAAAGGAAGTACCAAAAGATAACGCAACACCAAAAGATAGAAAAAAGTTCCAATAATCAGTTGAGTTAGCTGACCAAACAGTAGAAATAATAATAATGATGGAACCTAATATTAGGACAAAACGAGTACCATATTTACCGACTAAATATCCCGATATTGGCATAGCAATTCCAGAGAAAAGCATACCTATAGCAATGATTCCAGAAAGTACGCTACGACTAAAATTCAGATCATTTGCAATGGGCAGAAAAAAAACCATACTCATTCTTAATCCACTAGAAAGTAAAGTTAGAAAGGAGGCCGCAATAACAATATTCCAACCAAAATACCACGGAGATCGCATAATAAACTCCTGATTATTTTTTATAGAAAACGGTTCAAAAATTCTAGCATTTAAGTTTAGTCGATGTGTATAAGTTATTTATTTTCCGCTATAATATTTATTTATCTATATTCACAAAAAGTTAAGGAAAGTTATATGTCAACAAACATGATTCGTATTGCGATCACTGGTGCTGGTGGCAAAATGGGACGGCAACTTATCCAAGCTGTTTCGCAAATCAAAGGGGTTACCTTAGGAGCAGCATTTGAACGAGCAGGTTCCTCACTAATTGGTAGTGATGCAGGTGAGCTTGCAGGGATCGGTATTTGTGGCATTAAAGTCACCGATAATCTAGAACAAGCTAAAGATCAATTTGACGTATTGATCGATTTTACGCGACCTGAAGGTACACTCGCCCACTTAGCTTTTTGTGTTGAAAATAAAAAAATGATAATCATTGGCACAACTGGTTTTGATGATGCAGGAAAACAAGCTATTGCTGATGCAGCTAAAAGCATTGCCATTGTCTTTGCTGCAAACTTCAGTGTCGGTGTTAACTTAGTGCTAAAATTATTGGAAAAAGCTACCAAAATTATGGGCGGTTATACTGATATCGAAATTATTGAAGCCCATCACCGTCACAAGGTTGATGCTCCTTCTGGTACAGCATTAGCCATGGGTGAAGCCATTGCAGATGCACTTGATTGCAACTTAAAAGATCGTGCAGTTTACTGTCGTGAAGGTCATACAGGGGAAAGACCACAAGGCGCTATTGGCTTTGCAACTATCCGAGCAGGTGACATAGTAGGAGAACATACCGCTATCTTTGCCGATATTGGCGAGCGCGTTGAAATTAGTCATAAAGCATCTAGCCGCATGACATTTGCTAATGGTGCTGTTCGAGCCTCGCTCTGGCTTGCCAAACAGCCAGTTGGTTTATACGACATGCGTGATGTTCTAAATCTCAATAATTTGTAATTTGAAAATGTCAGATGAAATTTGGATACAACATGCACTAGTGCTTGCTAAACGCGCCGAGTTGCTTGGAGAAATCCCAGTCGGCGCGGTGATTGTTGATGAAAATAATCAAATTATTGGTGAAGGTTTTAATCAACCCATTAGTAAGCATAATCCCACTGCGCATGCTGAAATGATGGCTATTGAACAAGCAGGTAAATATTTGAATAACTATCGATTGATTAATACAACTCTGTATACCACTCTTGAGCCTTGCATTATGTGTGCTGGAGCCATTATACATAGTCGTATTAAACGCGTAGTATATGGTGCAAAAGATTACAAAACTGGTGCAGCAGGTTCTTTTATTGATATTCTTGCTCAGCAAGGCATCAACCATTATGCAGAAGTGACAGGTGGAGTACTAGCTAACGAATGTAGTACTATTTTGAGTGATTTTTTTAAAAAACGGCGTTTACAAAAAAAAGTGACTAAAAATTGTTGTCAAAAAGTTTCAGGTAACTAGGTGTTTGAGTATAAAATACAAAAATCTATTCCCATGTTAGTTTAATAAAAAATGGGTTCGCTTATTCTTTTTACCAAGGAAAATTGCTAGAATCTCATTTAATTTTTTAAAAATTTAATTTGAGCATTATTAATGAAAAAACACACATTAGAAATGATGATATCTACTGATGATATCCAAAAACGTGTAATTGAGCTAGGCCAACAAATAAGTCAAGACTATAAAAATAGCCAAAATGAACTTATTTTAGTTGGACTTTTACGTGGCTCTTTTATTTTTATGGCCGATTTGAGTCGAGCAATTACTGTCGGGCACGAGGTTGATTTTATGACAGCATCAAGCTATGGTAATGCTGTTATTAGTAACCGTGACGTTAAAATCTTAAAAGACTTAGATGAAGATATCCGTGATAAAGATGTATTAATTATCGAAGATATTATAGATACAGGTAATACTCTTAGCAAAGTCATGGCTATTTTAGAATTGCGCCATCCACGCAGTATTGAAATTTGTACGCTATTAGACAAACCCTCTCGCCGTGAAGTAAACGTTCCAGTTAAATATATCGGATTTTCAATTCCTGATGAATTTGTTGTGGGTTATGGTATTGACTATGCTCAGCACTACCGTCACTTACCTTTTATCGGTCATGTAACTTTACTTGAATCTTAATATTATACGAGGTATATGTGTCTCGATTCTCCTGTTCATTAGGTTTACTTTTAGTTATGACAGCTACGACAAGTTATGCTGACATGAAGTTATCCATTAAGGGATTAAAAGGCGATCTTGCAGATAATGTTGAGGCACGAACTTCATTAATTACACCTGACAAAGTTAGTGATACTCCAAATTTTAAGCGTTATTTTGAAAGCGAAACAAAAAAAGCATTACGTGCATTGGGTTACTACTCTCCTAGCTTTGAATATAACGCACAAAACCCGAAGGTTCTTGTTGTTAATATATCACCTGGCGAACCCGTATTAGTTGAACAGCTTAATATTAATATTACTGGTGAGGGGCAACAAGATCCAGATTTTCAATATTTACTTAAAAACAACTTACCAAAAATTGGCGATGTGTTAAATCATGGTATTTATGAATCATTTAAGAAAAGCCTGCAAAATTTATCACTAAAAAAAGGTTACTTTGATGCAAATATGCCTAAACATCAATTAGCTGTATCTATGTCTGATCATCAAGCCTTTTGGAATATTGATTATACAACAGGTAGGCGATATCGATTCGGTAAAGTTACTTTTCATAATGCCAAAATTCGTGATGACTATTTAGCTAATATTGTGCCATTTAAAGACGGTGAGAAATATACAGCTGAACAATTATCATTATTAAATAGACGCCTTACTTCTACAAACTGGTTTAATTCAGTGGTTGTTGTTCCAGATTTTCCTCATCTAACCGAAGATAGAGTTCTTCCCATTAATGTAGAAACCTCACCCCGAAAAAAAAATAATATGGACTTAGGGTTGGGCTTTTCAACTGATAACGGCGTGCATGGTAAGATTGGTTGGAATAAACCTTGGATCAATAGTCGAGGGCAAAGTTTTCAAAGTAACTTATCACTATCTTCGCCAGAACAATTGGTGACCATGAGTTACAAAATCCCTTTAAAAAAATCACCTTTAGAGCAATATTATACTATTCAAGGTGGTTATAAAAAGATAGATAATAATGATACCTATTCACGTTCTTATACGTTCGGGGCTTTACGTAATTGGGATAATTTTTATGGATGGCAAACAGCATTAGGATTAAATGTGTTAAATGATGACTTTACCCAAGGTGATTCAAGTTTTAAAACATTTTTGTATTACCCGTCGCTTAGCATATCAAGAATTCGTTCTGATGGTAGTTTATTAGCAATGTGGGGCGATTCACAACGTTATTCTATTGAAGCAGCTGGAGAGCAATTAGGTTCAGATATTAATCTAGTGCGATTTCAGGCACAACAAGCATGGATTCGCTCCTTAAAAAAATCGCATCGATTTATAGCTCGTGGCAATTTTGGCATTATACAAGCGAGCAATTTTGACCGAGTTCCACCATCATTTAGATTTTTTGCTGGTGGTGAACGCAGTATTCGAGGTTACAGTTATCAGTCTATTTCACCTAAGGATAAAAAAGGTAAATTAAAAGGTGCATCTAAACTCATCACAGGTTCACTTGAATATCAATATAATTTATCTGGATCATGGTGGGGAGCCGCATTTGTAGATACAGGTGAAGCTATAGATAAAGTTGATAAAACTAAATTTTATACAGGAACTGGTTTTGGCATCCGCTGGGCTTCTCCGGTTGGGCCAATAAAGGTTGATTTAGCAACACCACTTAACAAAGATACAGGCTCAATTCACCTATACATTGGCTTAGGAAGCGAATTATAATATGACTAAAAATTCAGCTAGAATTAAAAAAGTAAAAAAATTAAAGCGGATACGTAAATGGAAAAAACGAAGCATCGCCATTTTATCTGTTATTACCTTTCTAATTGTTTTTGTTATTTTGTTTATATACACCAGTCTTGGTGTAAAACTAACCACCTATGTTTTAAATAAATTTCTACCTGAGTTAAAAATAGCTCAAGTTGAAGGCACCTTTCATGATTTGCATGTACAAGGACTTTCACTTGAATTACCAGGTGTTAATGTTCAAGTTAATGATACTTCATTTTCACTCGCAGGACTTTGTTTATTAAAGACTGAAGTCTGCGTCAATCAATTCAATGCCAATGGTGTAAATGTTTCCATTAATACTAAAGAAATAGAAAGTTCACCAAGTGAAACTACTATTGATACTACCGCAGAACAACATTTTGTTCTCAAAACTCCATTACCTATAGAGCTTAACAGCACACACCTTACTAATGTAAAAGTCACTGTTGATGATATGCAATTTGGAATGTCTGACTTCACGGGTAAAGCCACATGGGTTAATAATCAGATTCATGTTTATCCTGCTGTTGCCACAGAGTTAAATGCTATTTTTACAGATAATAAAGCAGCAAATGTACCCGTAAAAACGTCCGATAAAGATATCGCACTTAATGAAAAAATTGCCCAACTTTTTAATCAACCGCTGATTGAATCATTGCCTCAAGTTAATATTCCATTAGATATTAATGTAACTAGTTTAAGAGGGACAAACTGGCTATTACATATGGGGGGGCAAGATTACCTATTTGATAACGTTGCAATTCAAACCAATATTGTTAATAGCCGTATTATTATAAAACAATTAAATACAGATGCTATAACTCCCTATGCTAGCGGACATGCTTCACTTTCAGGTGAAATCACATTACACGATGACTGGCCTGTATTAGCTTTAGTAAAGGCAAATACCGAACAAAATCAACTTGATGCACAGTTTTCAGGCAAATTACTTGGTGAGTTGTTAACTAACTTAAACCTTGATGGTTTGAATCAAATGGTGATGAGTGGACACATCAATTTTATTGAAAAATACTTACCTGTAATCACTCAAATTGAAGGTAAGCATATTCAATGGCCGATTGAAGGAAAAGCTCAGTACCAATTAAATGATTTTTCAGCATCAATAAACGGTAATGTAAAACAGTTTCAAATGTCAGCCAAAGGTATTATTGAAGGGAAAGAATTAATTAATACCTCATTTGATATTGCTGGTAAAGGAACTAATCAAGATGCAAACATTGATCATGGAATCATTAAATTACCCCAAGGTGAAATTAATATAGATGGAAATATAAGTTGGCCACAAGCATTACAATGGAATGTCAACATAAAACTGAATAATGTTGATATGAACAAAGAACTACCTAACTATCCGATTCAATTAAATGGTCAATTTAAAACTACAGGCGTGCTAGACAAAGATAAATGGGCGTTTGATTTTTCCAATCTACAACTAAAAGGTAATATTAACCATGCTAATTTTTTAGCATCTGGTAACGTATATGTTGATTCTGAAAACTTAGCCACTGCAAATAATTTTGCAATTAAATGGGGAAAAAATCAGATCGATTTAAATGGTTCAGCTGAAAAAGGTAACTTACTGGCGAAATTAAATCTCGAATCATTATCCTTATTAGTTGATGGTATGCAAGGTTCAATTGTGGGCAATATAAAACTTAATCGCACCCATGATAATGCAATTATAGATACTAGTTTAGCCATTAACTCGCTATCTTTTAACACCATCAAAATAGCCAAAGCTAATCTTATAGGTAAAGTTGAGTATAAAGAACAGATCAGTGGCAACGTTAAACTCACAGGACAATCAATAGAGCTATCAACCCAAACCATAAAAAAACTAAATGTTGATCTATCTGGTAGTGAAAACCAACATATGTTAATCGTTAATATTGATGGTGAACCTGCATCACTAAAAACATCGTTAACAGGAAAACTTGATAAAGAACGCACAAAGTGGAACGGAACCATTCCAGGTGCGCTACTCAATTTAAATAAAAATAATAGTTGGCAATTAGCTAAATCTGTTGACTTATCTTATGATGTTAATAATCAAATCCCAGCAATTAATGCTCATTGTTGGATTAATGGAAAGTCAAGCATTTGCCTTGATAAACAATTTTTGTTAGCTAAAAATACCGATACAAGTATCACCTTAAAAAACATTAATCTATCTAGGCTACCAATACCAAATGACGGTGAAACCAAACTTACTGGTAATGTAAATGGAAAAATAACTATTCAATTTAATAATAACAATACAATACCATTAATAAAAGCAAATTTGACAAGTTATGATGTTTATATTCAACAAATGGTTACCTCTCAATCATTGCTATTACCTTTTAATCTTTTTAAGATAGATGCTGAATTTAATGAACAACAGGCTAAATTGGATTGGAAATTTGGTCTGAATAAATTAGGAAAAATAAACGGTAATCTTGTTATTAATGATCCAATCGAACAAAAAAAATTAAGTGGCCAATTGAGTATCGATCATTTAGCATTAGCCATTATTAATCCGTTATTAGATAGCAAAGATTATGCCAAAGGCGCTATTAACGGTAACGTTAAATTTTCTGGTTCATTAAATGAACCATTGCTAACAGGTAGCATTAACTTACAAAATAGCGAAATCAAATCTAGCCAATTACCAATTGATATTAAATCGGCTAAATTTGACCTCAATTTCAATGGTAAATCATCCACATTAAAAGGTATTTTAACAACTCAAGCTGGCAATGTTAATATTAATGGTAATGCCAACTGGAATACTATAGATAAATGGCAAGCCTCGTTATCTGTTAATGGCGCAGCCATGGAAGTTTCAGTACCACCAATAATTGTTATGTCTATTGTTCCAGATATTAAAATCAATGCAACACAAGATGAATTAACTTTGTTAGGTAAAGTTAGCATTCCAAAAGGAAAAATAACCGTTGAATCACTACCTGCATCAAGTATTGATGTCTCACCAGATGAAGTAATGCTCGATATAAATCGTAAACCTATTAGGCCTCAGGAATTTGGCATTAAAATCAATAGTCATCTTGCAATTAATATTGGTGATAACGTTATTGTCGATGCTTTTGGACTAAAGGCTTCGCTTAAAGGTAGTTTAACTGCGGCACAAACCAATAAAGGACTCGATTTGCATGGTGAAGTTTTGATTCCAACAGGTCGATTCCATGCTTATGGGCAAGATTTAATTATTCATAAAGGTATCATTACTTTTTCAGGATCGGCAGATCAAGCTACACTCGATATTGAAGCAATTCGTAATCCAGAGGCAATGGAAAATAGCAATATCATGGCAGGAATTCGTATTACAGGATCTTCTGAATCGCCAAAAATTGAAGTATTTTCAGATCCCGCCATGTCACAGCAAGAAGCGCTCTCTTACTTAATCCGAGGACAAGGACTCGATAGTACAGAACAAAGTGATAGCGATATGATGACAGCATTGCTGGTCGGTATTGGCACAGCGAAAACAGGTAAATATATTGGCGATATTGGTAATGTATTTGGTATTAAAAATCTAACACTTGATACGCAAGGTGCCGGTAATAACTCTAAAGTTGTGGTTAGTGGCTACATATTACCTAATTTACAACTTAAATATGGTATAGGTATATTTGATTCGCTGGCAACCTTTACTTTGCGTTACAGACTAATGCCTAGTCTCTATTTAGATGCTACATCAAGTTTAGCGCAAACACTGGATCTGATTTATCAATTTGATTTTTAATCATTAGCCCAAAGGACTCTATGTCATTACCTTATGCTGTATCTCAATGGAGTAAAATGCTAAAATCTGCCTAGCCTAAAACGTGCTAACTGACGCTTTAACTAGGCTGCATATAAGGGTAGCCATTTCAACGATAAAATAGTGCTATCAGTATTTGTTTTTGTTTGGCATTATACAGTCACATCATTTAAAAAAACAATAAAATCAACACCTTTACTAAAAATTTTTAGAACAGAAAGTGACCAAATTTGGCGCAGTTCATTTTAAAGAACTTGAGTTTTTGGGATACAATCTAGCGATACGGTTTTTAGAATTTTTACTAAGTTTTAAGCTCTAATTAGTGCCAAAGAACTCGCTAAAAGCGAGTTCTTTGGCACTAATTTGTTCCTGTTTAACATGGAGTTATATTAGGTTATTCTTCAATTTTTTTATCAAACCAAGAATACCCCATTCCCCTTTTCGTGTAAGCATCCTTTACCTGACTACAAGGATATCCTTCTTTTATTGCTTTTTGTAATTTACTTTCTTTATTCCAGTCTAATTTTTGAGATTTAACTGCTTCTAATTTATCTATGCATGAGTTATATGTAGTAATAAATTCCGCATTATTTTCTGTATAGAATTTAATGTACTTATCATTTTCTTTTTTCCATGCTTTTTCCCAACTAATACTACAAACTGGTAAAAAAACCAGGTCATCTGCACAGTATAGTGATTTTGTTGATTCAATGGTTTGGATATCAGCATTAGCTAATTCATCAGCCGCCTTTTCCTCTAACGCTTTTTCGGCAACACTACAATTAGAACCAGTTCTTTTATCTAATTTACATAAAGACTGCATTTTTTCTTTAATTTCATTAAAAGATAGTTGTTTTAACTCTTTTTTACATTCATCTACCTTTAAGTATTCATTAACTGATTCGCCCCACGACATACCAGAAATTTGTTTTTTGATAGCCTCATTTCTGATTCTACTGCTTGTTTTCTTTCGCCTTCTTTCCGTTTCTTTTCTAATTCATATTTTGTCTTTTTTAATTGCAGATATTGCAGCACGACATTCAGGATCTTTTTTTATCTTTTCGATACCGTCTTTATCTCTTGCCATAAATGCCTTTTCTAGATCCTGATTACATTGCTCTACTTTTTTATTTGCTGAGTCTATATTGTTTAAATAATATTCCTCATTTTTTTCTTCACAACCGGTTAAAACCATAGCGGTGGTTAATATAATTAAAACGTTTTTTAAGACCTTCATCTATTCTTCTATTTAACTTACTTTTATTTTCATAAGTATAATACCTAGATTACACCATGAAGTGCAATTTTTCTTAACTCCTTCGAATAAAAGGAGGCAGGGCTTTTAAACTTATGCCGTTTTCTTGGGCGTGTGTTCAATAGATATTGAATTTTTTTTATCTGTTCGTCGTCAACTAATGAAATGGCCGCTGACTTTGGTATAAACTGACGTATTAAGCCATTGGTGTTTTCATTGGTACCTCTTTGCCAGCTTTTATAAGGCTCCGCAAAGTATACGGTAGTATTTAAATAATGCTCAATCGCATGATGATAATTAAATTCCATCCCATTATCAAAGGTGATGCTTTTAACCATCTTTTTAAACGGCGTTAGCAATTTTATTATCATATCTCTCGTTTCGGAGGCGGT
>NZ_LZHJ01000089.1:0-1502 GCF_001690815.1 Gilliamella sp. GillExp13
AATAATTCGAGAGATAATTTCGATGATATAAATGAGCTTCGAGTAAAAACTTGTCGAATAGGATTATTTGATAAATTTAAGACATAAGTTTGCCAGTGCTTGTGCCTTGTGCCTTGTGCCTAAAATGGTACTGCATTTTGTTCCACCTGTCAAGTAATATTTTGTTTTATTTAGATTTTTTATGGTTAATCGCTTATTTAATAAGCTTGTCTTTCTAAAGCGATTAAAGTATAGCCGTTTAAGAAATAGTTGGCTAGTTTTTTGGCGGACTTTTTTGTAAAGAAATGTAAATTGTAAGAATTATTCATCATGAATGGGCATAAACTTTATGGTTAAATTAATCTAAATATTTTATAGCTAAAAAGTTTAATCGACTATTTAAACAAAATACCAAGTATTTTTATTTAAATAGTCATTATTGAAGAGAAAATTATGGTGTAACGCAAGCTCCTCTATAGTCTTGATCTGAAAGATATCTAGCGCCAACAACACCTGTATTTGTCTCTACAACGCGAGTATAAAAGTCAATAAGATCTGATGTCCAATAATACCCTCTTAGCTCCCCCCAAGCAGGATCGCCAACTTGAAAAAATTCCCAATCACTATCTTTATAGTAGATTTGAGTCACTCGTCCCCATTCGCTAAATAATCCCCCCATCCAATAACCATTGGTTATATAACTAATTTTTCGTAAAGAGGCTCCGTCTGCTATACCATTTTGCCAATCCACAACTATATCTTCGCCACGCCTTGCATTGGTAAAATCAAGCACTTTGGTCATACGATATCCACCACCATTAAAGTTATTACAAAATGCTACTGCATTTTGATACCCCCCTGCACCACCTTTTTTAGTGACATACCAACGCTCTAACCTAAAACTATACAATGGGTCATTGTTTTTATCGTGTAAATAAAATGTTGAAGGAATAAAAGAACCAGGATTACTCTCCTTAGGACCCGTTAAGTTAATTTTTACAAGCCCTGTAGGTAGCGTATTTTCAGCATTTAACGTTAATGTTACCCCTCCCGTCGAAATTGTTCGACCATTTTTATTTACTATATCTTGTGCTTTCATTCCTGCAACACTCAAGTAAAAAAATAAATTATGAGAGCCTGTGGTTGGAAAGTTTGCTCCAGGATTCGCTGGATTATAAGCATAAAATCCTCTATATTTATTCCAATCACCATGCGGATCGTTAAGAGAAGAAACTGCACCATCGTAAGGTATATCATTTGAATGCCAATCATATTCTAAGTTAGGCATAGCATAACAAAATTGTGGTTTATCCATTTTGGGATAAAGATAATAGGTATGCCTATTTCCAGTAAATTTATCACTTTCAGAAGGAATACCATATTCTGTCTTAATGCTTACATCTTCCACTTCTAACGTCAATTGATAAGGTGCATCACAGCCATTTAATGCTTTATCTGAGTTATCCTTCACATAATTAGTAATATCTTGACCATATAAATTCTGCCATTTAATTTTTAATTTA
>NZ_LZHJ01000090.1:0-8237 GCF_001690815.1 Gilliamella sp. GillExp13
ATTCTGATGCAACAACCTGCAAAGTCTGTCCGTTATTGTCACAGTGTACACAGAGTAAAAATACACAGAAAGTCATCACACGCCATATCTGGGAAGCAGATAAAGAGAAGGCCAACGAAATTCGTTTAAGTCAGTGGGGTAAAAAAGTTTATGCTCGACGAAAAGAGACCATAGAGCGCAGCTTTGCTGATGCTAAACAACACCACGGACATCGCTATGCACGATTTAGAGGAAGAGCGCACAGTGTTTATTGGCCGCAACGGCTCAAAATATCAAGAAAATAGCGATAAAGCTATTTTTGTTACGTTTTTTTAAGCTATTTTTTAATTTATTTAATAAAATCAAAATTAAAAATCCTATTTATGGTTTAAATAAAAAAATAAACCCCGAATTATATCGAGGTTTGTCATCAATCTGAAACCACTTTTTAAAAGTGGTTTTTTGTTTTATTTAAGCTGACTAAGTAAATTAGCAATTGTCCTCACACCAATACCTGTTGCCCCTGTTGCCCATAAAGCTGTGGCGCTTTTACGGAATGTTGCAGAACAATCAATATGTAGCCAATTTTTTTGATAATTTTTAATAAAATGCGATAAGAAAGCCGCAGCAGTACTTGCTCCAGCAGTATTAGGTATACCTGAATTTGCTATATCAGCAAATGATGATGGGAATTGCGAACGGTGAAACTCGGCTAATGGTAATCGCCAAAAAGCTTCATGCTCAATATCGCTACTAGCTAACAATTGATTAACAAATTTATCATCAAACGAAAGTAATGACTGATAATCATTCCCTACCGCAATCTTAGCCGCTCCAGTCAGTGTTGCACAATCAATAATATAATGAGGTTGATCATTATCAGCACAAATTAAACCATCAGCCAAAACTAGTCGACCTTCTGCATCAGTGTTATCAACTTCAACCGTTCTACCGTTACGGTAACGAATAATATCGCCTAATTTAAACGCATTGCCACTTACTAAATTATCGGCACAACATAGATAAAGTTTAATACGTTGATTTAAACCGCGCGCAATGGCTAATGCTAATGCGCTTGTTACTAATGCAGCCCCCCCCATATCTGAGCGCATTGACTCCATAAAATTACTTGGTTTTAAACTATATCCTCCTGAATCAAAGGTAATACCTTTACCAACTAAACATGTCGTTATCGGTGAATTAGAATTTTGGGTTGGGTTATAATCTAGTTCAAGCAAAGCCGCTGGCCGATCCGAACCTTTTCCAACCGTATAAATGCCCATATAACCTTGCTCTCTTAAAGCTTCACCTGAAATGATGTTGTAAGTGACAGCAGATGAGTAAGTGCTAATTAACTTAGCTGCTCGTGTGGCTAACTCAACAGGACTTAATGTTTCAGCTTGTTCATTAATAATATCCCGACACCAATCAATAATTTCTATACGACGTTTCAATTCTTGTTTGTCTTTGGTGTTGAGTTCTGACCAAGTTACTTTTGTACTTTTTTTGGCATTACGATAGCCCAACCAAAAATGCCAACAAGCTTCGAGATCCCAATTTTCACCACTTAGTTTAACCAAATTTATTCCTTGGTTATCTAACTTGCGACCTGCACGTTGAATCGCCCCTAAGCGATGTTCCGGTTTATAATGAATAGTAATCGCCTCGTTAGAAAAACTCAGCAATGCATCTTTTCCCCACTGTTTTGGTGCAGGTTTATCAGTTAGTAAAACAGATAACATCGACATAGTAAAAACCTCAAAAAATTGATAAACAACATAACAATGAGTTAATTCTAATCAGAAACATGTTAATATAGCAAGTAAAGTTAAAAATAAATAAGGACGGGTTATGGCATCAGTTGTACCGATAAAAAATGGGATTAATTTTCGTGATTTAGGTGGAATCAAAACAATTGATGGACGTCAAATTCGATCGGGCCTACTATACCGCTCAGGCGCATTCTCGCTTATTACACAACAAGAGCAATTTTTTTTAGCTAATCAGCTAAATCTGCACTACGTTTTAGACTATCGCGATCCTGATGAAATTGAGCGAAATCCAGATAAATTATGGCAAAATACTTATTATATTAATGTACCAGCTAATCCGTTGAGCAATACGATCACCGCAAGTTTAACAAGTGATTTAGGTAATGCTCACCAAACACTTAAAAAAAATGCTCCATTTGATTTTATGATTAAGCTTTACCAGCTACTACCATTTAATAACGCAGCATATCAAAAACTTTCCTCAATCCTACTAAACTCACAAGGTAGACCATTAGTACAACATTGTGCTGTTGGTAAAGATCGTACAGGTGTTGGCGTTGCATTAACATTGTTTGCTTTGGGTGTTAGTGAAGAAACTGTCATGCAAGATTATTTACTAACAGAACAGCTATTGTCAGATTATTGTGAAAATCTATTAAGCCAATACCAACATAAAATGACGCCTGATGAGTTTGAAAAACGCAAATTAATTTTTGCTGCCAAAAAAGAGTATCTAACTGCAGCACTGAATGCAATTAAAACACGTCACGGTACAATTGACAATTGGTTATCACAGGAATATCAATTAAACGAGACTAATAGAAAAAGAATTCAAGATATCTATCTAATTTAATGAATAACAAGCCATCATTGCGCCATAATAGATAACGGAAAAACATTGTATTAAGGCAACAAAATTAATTTAGAGATCGGTTGATTGCTATTCACCGATAGGTGAACATCGCCCACTTGACGATATTGATAATAAAATTCTTGTGCAAAAGGCGCCATAATCATCTGCTGTTTTAAGTCGACGTTAACCGATTTTATTTGCCAAACTCCTTTAGCATAAAGCTTTAATGCAGACTCTTTTAATGTCCATAGTTGCCAAAAGGCTCTTAATGTATCATCTTGTTTAGTCATCCATTGATATTCGTCATCAGCAAAAAAATTTTTAGCTACTTTCAAATAATTTTTTCGTGGACGTGCTACTTCGATATCTAAACCAACCTTACCTTCTAACGAAATCGCAACTGCTACCCAATCTTGGCTATGACTAATATTAAAATCTGGTAAGTGTGGCTCTAAAAAAGAGGGGCGACCATTATCACCAACCTTAATAACAGGTAACATCGAAATATCACAGTATTGTTTAAGCAAATGAGCCAAAATTGATCGGCAAACTAAAAACTGTTTTTTACGTTGGCCACTTAAATTATTCGCTTCATCAAGAAGAGTTTGAGGCAACAGTGAAAAATCAATGTCAGCATCCTTAAGACAAGCAAGTTGAGAAATTAGCATAATTGGCAAGAAAATATTAATAAAATTTATTTTTTACTATTCTAACAGCATGCTATGCTAACTGTTATCAAAATTAATAAAAATATCAACCTTAATAATTAGTAGCAAGGGTGTATCATTATGTCATTACCAACAAAATTAGTTCATGCAGGACGTAAAAAGCGTTATACGCAAGGCGCTGTTAATTCGGTTATTCAACGTGCATCATCATTGGTTTTTGATTCAATTGAAACAAAAAAAGAAGCAACCAAAAACCGTGCTAATGGTGCATTATTTTATGGACGCCGTGGTACATTAACTCATTTTGCGCTACAAGATGCGATGGTTGAAATCGAAGGTGGAGCTGGTTGCTATCTATACCCTTGTGGCGCAGCTGCCGTCGCTAATGCTATTTTAGCTTTTGTTCAAGCTGGCGATCATATATTAGTGTCTGAAGCTGCTTACGAACCTACTCAAGAATTTTGTCAGCAAATTTTAAAAAATTTTGGTGTTGAAACAGATTACTTTACGCCATTAGTGGGTCACAATATTACAAATCAAATTAAACCCAATACCAAAGTGGTATTTTTAGAATCACCAAGCTCAATTACGATGGAAATTCATGATATTCCTTCAATGGTTAAAGCAATTCGCAGCATCAATCCAGAAATTATTATTATGATCGATAATACATGGAGCGCCGGCGTATTATTCAAAGCATTAGATCATGATATTGATATCTCAATACAAGCAGGTACTAAATATCTAATCGGCCATTCTGATGCCATGATAGGCACTGCTGTTGCTAACAAACGCTGTTGGGAAAAATTACGCGAACGTTCTTACTTAATGGGACAAATGTGCGATGCGGATACCGCTTATATAGCCACACGAGGATTGCGAACATTAGCAATACGATTAAAGCAACACCACGAAAATGGCATAAAAGTAGCAAAATGGTTAGCCCATCATCCTAAAGTTGCTACCGTCAATCACCCAGCATTAGAAAGTTGTAAGGGGCATGAGTATTTTAAACGAGATTTTTCAGGTGCCAGTGGATTATTTTCTTTTGTACTCAAAGATCGATTAACTGACGAGCAATTATCTGATTTTATTGACAACTTAACTTATTTCTCAATGGCTTATTCATGGGGCGGTTTTGAATCATTAATTTTAGCTAATCAACCCGAAGAACTAGCAAAAATTAGACCTGTATCTGGTATTGATTTTAAAGGAACTTTAATTCGTCTTCATATAGGGCTTGAAGATCCCGATGATTTAATCGCCGATCTTGGTACTGGTTTAGACAGAATCAAGCTATAAAAAATGAATCTATATAAAGCCAATGCATTACGAATGTTTAGTTTAGCATAATTAAGTAGAAGATGAATAATCAAAACCAAATCACGTGTGACGAAATAATAAAACAAACAGTTTTTCATAATATAAAACACCACAAAGCGCTACTGGTTGCATATAGTGGTGGTGTTGACTCAACGGTATTAATGCATGTGCTTGTTAAGCTTAAAAAACAATTGTTACCAAATTTAGAACTAAAAGCGATCTATATTCATCATGGTTTGAGTAGCAATGCTGACAACTGGGAAATGCATTGCAAGCAACAATGTCAAACATGGCAAATTCCAATAATTATTGAAAAAGTCAGACTTGATCCCATAGCGGGTAATATTGAAGAGCAAGCTAGAAATGCACGTTACCAAGCTATATATCGCCATCTAAAAGATGATGAAACGTTATGTACAGCTCAACATCTTGATGATCAATGTGAAACTTTCTTCTTGGCTTTGAAACGTGGTAGTGGACCTGCGGGATTGTCCGCAATGCCAAGGGAAAATCAACAACATCTTCGACCGTTATTAACAATATCACGATCACAAATTGAAACCTATGCGAATAAACATCAACTCAATTGGATAGAAGATGAAAGCAACCAAGATGATCACTACGAGCGTAATTTTTTACGCTTAAAAGTCTTACCAATTCTTAATCAACGCTGGCCACATTTTTCGCAAATGGTTGCACGCAGTGCGGAATTATGTCAACAACAAGAAACGTTAATTAATGAGTTATTATTGGTAGAGTTTAAGCAAGTTATCACCGAACAAAATCAACTGGCTATTGCACCATTAATGGACTATTCCGAGTATAAACGAAATGCAATTTTACGCATGTGGTTTAAACACAATCATATTAATATGCCAACACGCCAACAAATAACATTAATTTGGCAAACCGTTGCATTAGCAAAAGAAGACGCCAATCCGAAATTTATCTTTAATAACCAACAAGTTCGCCGTTATCAAAATCAACTTTATTTGTTAGCATTATATCAAGATATTGAACAGCAAATCCTAAACTGGGATTTAGCGTTGCCATTAACACTTCCAGATAATGTTGGCGAATTACAAGTTAATTATCAAACTGATTTATGTTGTCGCTTACCACAAGCAGATGAAAAAATCACCGTACGATTCCATGCTCAAGGAAAATTTCAAATTGTTAATCGTCATGGTTCACGATCAATAAAAAAACTATGGCAAGAGCATAATATTCCACCATGGATGCGAACTCGAATTCCTCTGATTTACTACAACGAACAACTGATTTGCGCAGTTGGCGCATTTGTTACCAAACAAGGAAAAGGAACACAAATCGGTTTTATTCTTGTAAAGAATAACCTATAAGTTTATACCCTAATAGGTTTTGTTATAGCGTTTAGCTTGCTGACTTAATTTAGTTTTGATGGATTTTTCAACTTTGACTAGCTATAAATAATGGTTTAAGAACATTCATTCTTACAGATTAAAGGAATAAAAAGCTTCAATCGGGCTTTCTTAGGCTAGTTATAAATAGTCGGATAACTGACCATAAAGCGTTTAATCAAATCAGTGGCAGTTATTTTTTCTTTATGATATAAACGTCATATCTATTGTTTATAACAAGAGGTTAATTTTGTTTTTTAATATTTTCAGCATTAAATTTTTCTAGGATAACAGAGTTATGAAAATAAATGAAAGATGGTTAACTTTTGTATTAATTGATAGTAATAATTCATTTGAAGAAATGCTGGCTAAGGTAGAATTGGCATTTAAATGTAAATTATCCTGTAAAGATGAAAAAGGTCGTTATATTGCCAGAGCGGAATTGGATAATTTTAGTATTGCCGTTATCGACAAAATTGATAGGCTTAGTGAGTTATTATGTGATGAACATTATACTCTTAAAATAACAATAACATCTGATAAATACTTTAATTCTAAATTTGAAAGTTACATAAAAGAAATTCTAACTAATAACTTCATACAATGGAAACGGTCAATTTGGACTCCTGCCGAAGTTACTCCACTCAGCAAGCGATAATTTTTACATGATCTGTATGTGCGCATTTACCTCGACAAACTCCAATATTCATTACAGTATTTTCGCAAATTACTACTCAACATCAGTGATTAAAAACCATTCAAGAAAGAGAAATCATCCCTACTTCTCCATTCGGTAATAAACAAATAACTATTCCTTTTCCTTCAAGTCGAACCACATCACAAAATTTATTTACACGCCAATCTTTTATTTTTGATAACTCTAACCAATTATCAAGTTTCCAGCTATTTATTCTACCAAGAACTACCATTTTTTTTCTAAAACCATGCATATCAATATTTATACTTATTATCGTGTTATTTTCAGAGAGAATATTGACATTGCCATATAGATGACTAAATATTTTTGATTTTCTATTCAGTCTTGTGACAGCTAATTCTGGCTCTCCCATAATTTCATAAATAAGTGAATCAGATGAGCCAACATGCAATTTTTTGATATTTAGACTGTTAATAATATCCATTAACTCTATTTGAAATATAGGTTCCCATTCTTCATTCATTATCATAACCTATCTTTATAAATTACGACCAATATCATCGGTGAGAACACCTATTGTCAAAACGTATAATAAACATCGAATAAACTAAAAATACACTACAAATAAGTTTTGTGCAAAAAGCAAAAAGCCCAGCATGACTGCTGGGCTCTATATTTAAAAGTCTGGCGGCACCCTACTCTCACATGGGTAATACCCACACTACCATCGGCACTACGGCGTTTCACTTCTGAGTTCGGCATGGGGTCAGGTGGGACCACCGCGCTATTACCGCCAGACATATCCTGTCTCTTTCAATTAGTATTGATATCTTCTACCATTATCTCATATCAATACCCATCTCTCAATCCGGAACAAACTGCTTTCTCAACTTTTTATCAACTCTTTACCACGTAACCCAAAACAACTCCGAGTTGTAAGGTTAAGACTCTCGGTTCATTAGTATCAGTTAGCTCAATGTATCACTACACTTACACACCTGACCTATCTACGTCTTAGTCTCAAACGGACCTTACTGAATCTCTTCAGGGAAAACTCATCTCGAGGCTAGTTTCGTGCTTAGATGCTTTCAGCACTTATCTATCCCGCACGTAGCTACCGGGCAATGCAATTGGCATCACAACCCGAACACCAGCGGTGCGTTCACTTCGGTCCTCTCGTACTAGAAGCAAACCCTCTCAATTTTCCTACGCCCATGGCAGATAGGGACCGAACTGTCTCACGACGTTCTAAACCCAGCTCGCGTACCACTTTAAACGGCGAACAGCCGTACCCTTGGGACCTACTTCAGCCCCAGGATGTGATGAGCCGACATCGAGGTGCCAAACACCGCCGTCGATATGAACTCTTGGGCGGTATCAGCCTGTTATCCCCGGAGTACCTTTTATCCGTTGAGCGATGGCCCTTCCATTCAGAACCACCGGATCACTATGACCTACTTTCGTACCTGCTCGAGCCGTCACTCTCGCAGTCAAGCTAGCTTTTGCCATTGCACTAACCTCCTGATGTCCGACCAGGATTAGCTAACCTTCGTGCTCCTCCGTTACTCTTTGGGAGGAGACCGCCCCAGTCAAACTACCCACCAG
>NZ_LZHJ01000091.1:0-1827 GCF_001690815.1 Gilliamella sp. GillExp13
ATAATACCCTCTTAGCTCCCCCCAAGCAGGATCGCCAACTTGAAAAAATTCCCAATCACTATCTTTATAGTAGATTTGAGTCACTCGTCCCCATTCGCTAAATAATCCCCCCATCCAATAACCATTGGTTATATAACTAATTTTTCGTAAAGAGGCTCCGTCTGCTATACCATTTTGCCAATCCACAACTATATCTTCGCCACGCCTTGCATTGGTAAAATCAAGCACTTTGGTCATACGATATCCACCACCATTAAAGTTATTACAAAATGCTACTGCATTTTGATACCCCCCTGCACCACCTTTTTTAGTGACATACCAACGCTCTAACCTAAAACTATACAATGGGTCATTGTTTTTATCGTGTAAATAAAATGTTGAAGGAATAAAAGAACCAGGATTACTCTCCTTAGGACCCGTTAAGTTAATTTTTACAAGCCCTGTAGGTAGCGTATTTTCAGCATTTAACGTTAATGTTACCCCTCCCGTCGAAATTGTTCGACCATTTTTATTTACTATATCTTGTGCTTTCATTCCTGCAACACTCAAGTAAAAAAATAAATTATGAGAGCCTGTGGTTGGAAAGTTTGCTCCAGGATTCGCTGGATTATAAGCATAAAATCCTCTATATTTATTCCAATCACCATGCGGATCGTTAAGAGAAGAAACTGCACCATCGTAAGGTATATCATTTGAATGCCAATCATATTCTAAGTTAGGCATAGCATAACAAAATTGTGGTTTATCCATTTTGGGATAAAGATAATAGGTATGCCTATTTCCAGTAAATTTATCACTTTCAGAAGGAATACCATATTCTGTCTTAATGCTTACATCTTCCACTTCTAACGTCAATTGATAAGGTGCATCACAGCCATTTAATGCTTTATCTGAGTTATCCTTCACATAATTAGTAATATCTTGACCATATAAATTCTGCCATTTAATTTTTAATTTACTTGAATTGACACGATGGAGTGTATCGCCATCATCATCCTTCCAATAACCATTGTCATCAATCACTTTATCGGTCAATACTTCTGGATAATCCCCATGAGGCACTAATGTCTTGATATCTGCAAAAGTGGCTGAAAGTTTATCTAACACTAATGGGTTTTCCATACTTGAGCTATCACTTGATACAGTAATAATTTTGTTTCCAGGCAATGTTACTGATAATAAGGGACTAACTGAATCAGCATGAGTCGCGCCGCCATCAAAGGTTAAATAAGGCGCAGTACCGTGAATGCGCTCAGAAGTCGTGGCCGATAATGCCTGCGATTCTAAAGAGTACGGTAATAACAACAACGGCGCTAATGCCAATGGAATTTTTGAAAATAGTTTTGTGGATAATTTCGAAAATAATTCGAGAGATAATTTCGATGATATAAATGAGCTTCGAGTAAAAACTTGTCGAATAGGATTATTTGATAAATTTAAGACATAAGTTTGCCAGTGCTTGTGCCTTGTGCCTTGTGCCTAAAATGGTACTGCATTTTGTTCCACCTGTCAAGTAATATTTTGTTTTATTTAGATTTTTTATGGTTAATCGCTTATTTAATAAGCTTGTCTTTCTAAAGCGATTAAAGTATAGCCGTTTAAGAAATAGTTGGCTAGTTTTTTGGCGGACTTTTTTGTAAAGAAATGTAAATTGTAAGAATTATTCATCATGAATGGGCATAAACTTTATGGTTAAATTAATCTAAATATTTTATAGCTAAAAAGTTTAATCGACTATTTAAACAAAATACCAAGTATTTTTATTTAAATAGTCATTATTGAAGAGAAAATTATGGTGTAACGCAAGCTCCTCTATAGTCTTGATCT
>NZ_LZHJ01000092.1:0-33677 GCF_001690815.1 Gilliamella sp. GillExp13
AAAAAATGGTTAAAAGCATCACCTTTGATAATGGAACCGAATTTAATTATCATCATGCTATTGAGTATTATTTAAACACCACCGTGTACTTTGCGGAGCCTTATAAAAGCTGGCAAAGAGGCACAAATGAAAACACCAATGGCTTAATACGTCAGTTTATACCTAAGTCAGCGGCCATTTCATTAGTTGACGACAAACAGATAAAGAAAATACAATATCTATTGAACACACGCCCAAGAAAACGGCATAAGTTTAAAAGCCCTGCCGATTTTTATTCTAAGGAGTTAAGAAGAATTGCACTTCATGGTGTAATCTAGGAATTATGGTTTAGTATATTCTATTGATTAAAAATACTAATTTTTGAAATAGCCTAAAACTTCCACCGATTTGTATACTGTGAAAAATTTGTTATTATTAGAAACAGAATTTAAAATAATGTCTCGATAAGAGTCTGGATTAAAGAAATGTCTATTGCAGTTGTCGAAGTTAATCGTCAAGCAGTTATTCATAATGTTGAATATCTCAAAAAAATGGCTCCAAATAGTCAACTAGTTGCGATTATAAAAGCCAATGCTTATGCACACGGTAGTGAGGAGATTGCTCAATTATTACATGATAAAGTGAATTATTTTGGTGTATCGCGCCTTACCGAAGCTATGCAATTGCGAAACAATGGTATTAACACACCGATTCTGGCTTTGGAAGGTTTCTTCCCGCATGATGATTTAGATTATTTTATTGATTTTAACGTTCAACCAGCTATTCATAGCAAATGGCAAATTGACATATTGCAAACATCCTTCCGTAAAGATCAAATTACCACATGGTTTAAGCTTGATACAGGGATGCATCGTTTAGGTTTTTGTCCTGATGAAGCAAAAGAAGAATTTTATCGTTTGGCTAGTTGTTCAGTGGTTTGCAAACCAATTAATATTATGAGTCATTTTAGTTCGGCTGATGATCTCTCTTCAGAGAAAACGTTAAAGCAAATAGAACTATTTGATGAGTTTATTAATTCAATTGATGACAAATCACTTATTGGCAAACGCTCGATTGCTGCATCAGGCGGTATATTAGCCTGGCCAAAAGCTCAGCGAGATGTTGTGCGTCAAGGTATTGCTTTATATGGTGTTTCACCTTTTGATGAACCTATTGCTGAGCTACAACCCGCGATGACGTTTAAATCTGAATTAATTGCAGTACGAAAACACAAAAAAGGTGAATCAGTTGGCTATGGTCAAATTTGGTGTAGTCAGCAAGATACTAAACTGGGTGTGGTTGCAATGGGTTATGGTGATGGTTATCCACGAAATATTCCAGAAAATACCCCTGTATTGATTAATGGGCGAAAAGTACCAATTGTAGGTCGCGTCTCAATGGATATGATTGTGGTTGATTTAGGTATAAATTGCCTTGAAAAACCCGGTGACGAAGTCATATTTTGGGGACCTGGACTTCCCGTTGAAGAAATTGCAAAGCACACAGGAATTAGTGCTTACGAATTAATAACGCGCTTAACTTCACGCGCAAAAATTCATTATAGTAGATAAATTTAGTTATGATTAAAAAAATATTTTTATACACTTTACTTACCCTTATATTAATTGTTGGTGGCTCGATCAGTATTGGTTATTACTTTTTGCAGCAGTTTTCTAAACAACAGATGCAAGTCACTGCCGGAAATCAAATGTTTGTTTTGAAAAAAGGCACATCCATGCATCAGTTAGTTGAGCAAGTTAAAGAAAGCCAATTGCTCGAAAGGGCATATTTGCTTCCTTATTTATGTAAATTAGAACCCTCATTAAGATCCATTAAAGCAGGAACTTATCAATTACATCCGCATATGACTGTTGAAGAGTTTTTGCAATTATTAGTGTCGGGCAAAGAAAGCAATTTTTCAATTCAGTTTGTGGAAGGTAAACGTGCTAAAGATTGGTTGAATGTTATTCAAAATGCTCCTTACATTGAGCAAACCTTAGTTGGAAAAACAGATAAAGAAATTGCTAAGTTGTTAGGCATTGAAGGATCGATTGAAGGCTGGTTATCGCCTGATACTTATCTTTATACCGCAGATACTTTAGATATTAATATTCTAAAACGTGCACATATGACGATGAAAAGTAATCTGCAAAAAATTTGGGACAATCGCGATGAGGATCTTCCTTACCAATCGCCTTATGAACTCCTTATTATTGCATCAATTATTGAAAAAGAAACCGGCATTAGTTCTGAACGGGCAAATGTGGCTTCGGTATTTGTTAATCGTCTAAAAAGAAAAATGAAGTTACAAACTGATCCCACCATTATTTATGGTTTAGGTGATGACTATAAAGGTACTATTAGACGTGTTGATTTAACTGACACTGGAAATCCTTATAATACTTATATTATTGAAGGATTACCGCCAACTCCAATTGCAATGCCAAGCCTCGCCTCGCTTGAAGCAGCAGCACACCCTGCTAAAACTAATTATCTGTTTTTTGTGGCGAATGGAACCGGGGGACACACATTCTCAAATACTTACAGTAACCATCAACAAGCGGTTAATCAGTATCGACGAATGAATAATAGTGGAAATTAATCAAAAAATTTAATAAAATCAATAATCTACCGAAATGTTTTTGGGGTTGTGATTATCATAATTATTACCGCATATTAATGCGGTAATTTGTCATGATTAAATTGCGCTAAATCATCAAGTTGCTTAATTAGATAAAGTAGATGATTAACATTTTGTTCTTGCTCTTTTAGCGCTTCTTCAAAATAAGGGTGTAGAGCAAATTTGGGTAAATTTGTTTTGGCGTCAATCATTGCTTGTATTCGTGGAATAAAAATCCATTGTAACCACTCGTGTGCTTGCATGGTGTCAATAGCAAAAGGTTCTTGGCTTAAAAATGCATCGGGATTTGGCGGTATAGCTTGCCATAAGTCGATTTTTTGTAATTCTTTAATAATTTGTTCAAGCTGATTTAGTAGCTTTTGTCCTTGCGATTTTTGTGTTAGTAAATTCTGATAATGTTGCCAATCAAAAAAAGGGCCTGGATCTGTTTTTCGATCTGGGGCAATATCGCTATGGCCAGTAATATCTTTGATGGCATAAGTTTGTTGTAATAATAACGTAACATTTACTAATTGCTGATATTGTTGTTCGGTAAAGTTATCGTTATCACATCCTTCCATTTCAATACCGATCGAAAAATCGTTACAATTTTCTTGCCCTTCAAATGCTGATTTTCCTGCATGCCAGGCACGTTTATCAAATGGAACAAATTGAATAATTTCACCATCACGTCGAATAAATAGATGGCTTGATACTTCAAGTTGATGAATCGAAGCAAAGTACGGGTGCAGGTTGGGATCGAGCCGACCAGTAAATAATTGCTCAACATAAGGACCTCCATATTCATTGGGCGGTAAGCTTATATTATGAATAACAAGTAGTGATATCGGTTTATTAATAGGTCGTTCATTATAAAAAGGCGAAACAACTTGCTTTATACCTTGTAACCAGCCATTAACAATTTTTAGGGACATAGTGACTCCAACTTATTTTATAAACCGATGTATGGATTTGTCTGTTTTGCGATTTGCTTCGCAAAAATTGAACATACAACGTAATAATTAACTCCATTAAGGATTTTACTTTCCAATTTTGTTGTTTCGTTATTATTCCATTTTTTTGTTTTGCTATAAAGGCTCTTAGATTAAATCATTGACTAAAAATAGAGGTATTTATGTCTAATCAATCGGGCTTTACGTTATTTGAACTTATGATTGCTATTATTGTTATCGCTATCTTAGCCGCTATCGGCGTTCCAGCTTATCAAGGATATGTAAAAAAAGCTGCCTTAACCGATATGTTACAAACGATGACTTCGTATAAAACAGCTGTCGAAATTTGTGCTGTAGAGCAGGGTAGTTTAACCAATTGTAGTAATGGTAATAATGGCGTACCAGCTAGTCGTACATCAAATTATGTTACTTCTATTACGGTTAATAACGGAGTTATTACTTTGGTTGGAACTAGCGCCTTAACAGGGTTAACTACCACACTGACACCAACAATTAACGCTACTCATGGAAATTTAGATTGGAGTCGAGTTTGTACCACATCTCCAACGGATACCAGTTTAACCAGTGCTTGTGAAGATATTTTTAAATTCTAATGTTCGTATTTAATAATTGACGGATAAGGAACCGCCTTTATGCAAGAAGAACAGTTAATTGAAAGTATCGATAAATTGTTACTTGAAGCATTGAATAATCGAGCTTCGGATATTCATTTTGAACCTTATCAACATAGTTACCGTATACGCATGCGTATTGATGGTGTTTTACATGATATGTTATCACCGCCTCTTGCATTAGCTAAACAGATAACAGCAAGATTAAAAATCATGTCTCAACTTAATATAGCTGAACATCGATTACCGCAAGATGGTCAACTCATTATTGATCGTTATACCATGCGTATTTCCACTTTGCCTGTAATGAATGGCGAAAAAATTGTTTTAAGAGTAATGGATAACCATGAGTCTGAATTAACCATTAATGATTTAGGGTTAACGGATGCAGATCTGTTAACATTCAAACAAATTTTAGACTACCCACAAGGATTGATTTTAGTTACAGGTCCAACAGGAAGCGGTAAAACGGTGACGTTATATAGTGGATTAAAGCGGTTAAATAAAACCGAACGTAACATCTGTAGTGTCGAAGATCCCATTGAAATTCCTCTAGAGGGTATTAATCAAACTGCGATTAATCTCAAGGCTGGCTTAACATTTGCTATTGTATTGCGTGCTTTACTACGGCAAGATCCTGATGTAATGATGGTCGGCGAAATTCGCGATCATGAAACCGCCGAGATTGCAATTCAAGCTGCGCAAACAGGGCATCTAGTATTATCTACATTGCATACTAATTCAAGTGTCGAGGCAATAACACGATTAAAGCAAATGGGTATAGAAAATTATCTATTATCATCAAGTTTAAAATTAATCATTGCTCAGCGGTTAGTTCGAAAATTGTGTCCACACTGTAAGGTAGTAGCGAATGATCTGGTTATGTTTGGTAATGAACATGTACCACATTATTTGTCTTCAGGATGCTCTAATTGTATTGGTGGCTACAAAGGAAGAATTGGACTATACGAGTTGTTAGTCATCACTCCCGAAATTCAACAACAAATCTTAGCAAATCAAGCTATTTTATCCTCAAATATGATTTCTTTAAAAAAAGCTGGGCAAAAATTAGTGAAGCAGGGTATGACAACGTTAGCTGAATTAAATCGAGTCTTGGGTGATACAGTATGAAACGGCTCTATTATTGGTATGATGTCGATTTTAATCAACACAAAATTATCGCTGAATCATCACAGGCTGCTAAAAGACTGTTATTGTTGCAAGGTAAAATTGCCATTAAGATTAAAGCTGGTAAAATTATTACTGCACATAGTTTTAATCGTACAGATCTACTGATGATTACCAAACAATTAGCGACTATGTTAAAAGCCGGTTTGTCTATTATTGATACATTACAATTGCTTGCTCAAGAACAAGCTAAATCTCATTGGCAATATTTGTTACTTGATATCAAACAACAAGTCGCTAAAGGCGAATTTTTATCTCAAGTATTGCAGCAACATCAATCGGTATTTTCCTCTTTGTATTGTGAGATTATTGCAACTGGCGAACTAACTGGGCAGCTTGATGAAAGTTTTGAACAATTATCGTTATTGCTTGAAAAATCAATTAAACTGCAAAAAAGCCTAAAAAAGGCAATGCGTTATCCGTTGTTTTTATTATTGATTGCAATGATGGCAAGTTTGGTAATGTTATTATTCGTTTTACCAAAATTTTCCGATATTTATCAAAATTTCGATGCTGAACTACCAGCTTTTACACAAGGAATTATTGATTTTTCGAGTTATTTGCAACAAAACTGGTTAATTTGGTGTATCGTCTTTTTTATTAGTTATTTCTGTTATCAGCGCTATTTAAAAGTGCGTTATCGACGTAAAATCGAAATGATAGTAATAAAATTTCCTTTTATTGGAAAAATTATTCAAACCACTTGCTTAACTCAGATTTTTCAAACAATTGGAATCACTCAAAAAGCAGGCATACCATTATTAGCGGGTTTAACTGCGGCTGCTAATACTACGTGCTATTGTCTTTATCGTGATAGTATTTCTCAAATTATTGTAGGCATTGAGCAAGGGCTTCCATTTAGCCATGTATTGCATGGGCAACGATACTTTCCTAATTTATGTTCACAGTTAATTCATGTGGGGGAGGAGTCAGGCACACTAGATTTAATGCTCGATAAATTAGCAATTTATTATCAAGAACAAAATCAAACCTTAACCGATAATTTATCGCAAGCATTTGAGCCATTATTAATGCTTGTTTTGTCTTTAATTATTGGCAGTTTAATTGTGGCTATGTATTTACCGATATTCCAAATGGGCGATGTAATTCACTAATGTTAGTATTTATTATTATCTATTTAGGTCTTTGTATCGGTAGCTTTGTTTATGTTGCTTATTATCGTTATTTGCCAACACTGAAAGCATATCAATATTTATGTCGAATTTGTTTTCATCGATCTGCTTGCTCACATTGTCATAGTAAGCTTAAAGCTTGGCAATTGATACCGATTATTTCTTGGTTAATATTAAAACGACGTTGTTATTACTGTAATACCAATATTTCATGCCAATATCTTATTGTTGAATTATTTGTCGCTGTTTTATTTATTTTTATCTATATTGATAAAAGCTTCAATTATCAAAGCGGTATTTTAATGATTCTTGGTTGTTATTTTTTGCTTTTAGCTTTAATTGATTTTAAATACTATTTATTGCCAGATTTGTTTACCCAACCATTAATGTGGGCAGGTGTAATGCTTGCCTATTTTGACATGGCAAATATCATCTTAACCGATGCTTTGCTAGGTATTTTTTTGGGATATATATTATTAAAAGTACCTGCTACTTTATTTTATTTGGTATCTAAAAAACAGGGATTAGGGGGAGGCGATATCAAATTGCTTGCCGCTCTTGGTGCTTGGTTGCCTTATACATTATTACCAATGTTATTATTTTTTGCTTCCTTATTGGGGATTATATATTCTCTTTTTTTGCGATATGTGATCAATAAACCAAAATCAAATGTTATTCCATTTGGTCCTTTCTTATTAATTTCTGGTTATGTGATTTATTATTTCTGTTAAAAAGTTTCAGGGAAATAGGTGTTTTAATCAATTTATTGTTAATTAATAAGTGTAAAAGTGCATAAATGTATTATTTTTTCATTAAATACAATATATAACTAAAATTGATATCCATAGTAAAATTAGTTATTTTTATAAAAGTGAAAATCGCATTATAGTGTTAGCTAGGCTTGTTGAACCGCAGGTTATTCACCTACTAAGGAATTACTTATGATAACTAATAGTATTAATCAATTAAAAACCGAAATGATAACATGGCGCCATCATATTCACGCCCATCCAGAAACAGCCTTTGAAGAGGTTAAAACCACGCAATTTATTATCGAAAAGTTACAATCCTTTGGTATTAGCGAGTTATATACTGATTTTGCTCCAACAGGGGTTGTTGGTATTATTAAAGGTAATCGTGATGGACGATGGATTGCTCTGCGAGCTGATATAGATGCATTAGATATTATTGAAGGAAATAATATTAATTATTGCTCAACCATTTCTGGCAAAATGCATGGGTGTGGTCATGATGGACATACTGCTATGTTACTAGGAACGGCTAAATATCTTAGCGAACACTGTGATTTTGCTGGTACTGTTGTTCTTATTTTTCAACCAGCTGAAGAAAACGAAGGCGGAGCCAGAGTAATGGTTGAAAATGGCTTATTTGAACGATTTCCGATTGAAGCAGTATATGGCATGCATAATCAACCTAATATGGAGTTAAATCACTTTTATATTAATCATGGCCCAATGATGGCATCGTATGATGTATTTGAGATCAAAATAACGGGTGTTGGTGCTCATGCCGCTGCGCCTCATCTAGGGAAAGATACAATTTTGACAGCTACGCAAATCGTAAATGGATTACAAAGTATTGTGAGCCGTAATGCTGATCCTTTAAGTTCATTGGTAGTTAGCGTAACGCAAATTCATAGTGGCGATACTTGGAATGTGTTACCACAGGAAGCGGTTATTCGCGGTACTGTTAGAACATTTAGTGCACAAGTACAAGATATGGCTGAAAATCGTATTAAACAAATAGCAACAGGTATTGCCACAACATTTGACGCTAAGGCGGAAGTAGATTATCAACGCCGTTACCCAGCTACCATCAATTACGCTAAACAAGCTGATATTGCTATTGCAGCGGCTAAACAAGTTGTTGGGCAAGATAATTTAATTATTGATCCTCTCCCTTCAATGGGTTCAGAAGATTTTGCTTTTATGCTACAAAAAATCCCTGGTGTTTATGTATGGTTGGGCGCTGGTAAAGGGGCTAATTTGCATAATCCAGCTTTTAACTTTAATGATGAAATGTTAACAACTGGTGTAAGCTATTTTGTTGAAATAGTTAACCAAGAACTTGCTAACTAAGTTAAAACGATACCCCAAAAACAGCTGGAATAAACGTTGTGTTATTCCAGCTTATTAGTTGCAAACAATTAAAATGTCATTCGGCTATTGTCATTTCCATATACTCTAAATGGTGTATTTAAATCAATTCCATTATTAAGTACCACTTGGACACAAACCCCATCTTTATCGTCCAGTTTTACCACAGCTAAAACAAGTCCCCCTTCTCGCCAACCGCCGGCAAGTTTATACTCAAGCGTACTACCTATTTTAGGTAGTACATCGCTCGTGCCCTTTATAACATACATTCCACGCGTATTTGCTCCACGGAACTGTGCTCTAGCTACCATTTCCTGACCACAGTAGCAACCTTTTTCAAAGCTGATTGCGTCATAAGATTGCAAATTACAGGCTTGTGGTAATAATATTGCCATATTGTCATTATCAATGATAGGGTAACCAGCTTGCAAATCAAGTTTTAACCAGTCGCTACATGGATGTAAATCTTCAGAAATAGGTTCTGGTGTTACCATAATAATGCGCACTTGTGGTAATGGTAGTTTGATATAGGTGATATTATTTTCAGTAAAACAGTTTTTATCGCTTAATTTTTCTGCGATTTCAGGGGGTATCGCATCTCCAACTAAGCCGACCATATTTAGATCTTCGACTGGTTCGATAGTTACTTTAGAAAAAACAGCGTATTTTGCTAGTTCGGCAATCTGTTTTTTAACAACACTTTTACGCTCAATATAGTAAATATCATTATCTCGTTGAAATAACAATAAAGTAGTCCACATTCTACCTTTATTGTCGCAATGAGCAGCATAAAGCGTAGATTTTTCTGAAAGTCGGTTAATATCGTTGGTTATTTGACCTTGCAAAAAAGCTCGGTTATCCTCACCTGTAACTTTAACTAACTGCCAGTCAGCAAGAGAGGTTGGTTTAGAAGAAATATTGCTCATATTTGTACCTTTGGGTGATGAAGAATCCTAGTACCGTTATGGCTAGAAATACTTATCTTCTGAGTTTATATAAAAAATAAAAAAATAACAATAAAATCAATTAGCAATATTTAAATAAAATAGATAGATTACGGATATTATTCATAATATTATTAAAAAATAATTTTATTAGTGGATAATTTTTTCAGTAAAACACTTAGTTAATTGACTTTAATTGATTTTATTTATAAGTTGATACAAAATAAATGACTAAATGACTAATCAGTTACATTGGAGACAACAACCATGGCAAAACTGTCAGGCGCAGAGATGGTTATTCAATCTTTGATTGACCAAGGAGTAAAACAGGTATTTGGCTATCCAGGTGGTAGTGTTCTTGATATTTATGATGCCATTCACACGTTAGGTGGTATTGAACATATATTAGTTCGCCATGAACAAGCTGCGGTACATATGGCCGATGGTTATGCTAGAGCAACAGGGAATGTTGGCGTTGTTTTAGTTACATCAGGCCCTGGGGCTACAAACACTATTACTGGTATTGCAACAGCTTACATGGATTCGGTTCCACTAGTTATATTGTCAGGACAAGTTGCCAGTAACCTAATTGGTAATGATGCATTCCAAGAATGTGACATGATCGGAATTTCGCGTCCGATTGTTAAACACAGTTTTTTAGTCAAAGATAGTAAAGATATTCCAGAAACCATCAAAAAAGCATTTTATATTGCTTCGACAGGAAGGGCTGGTCCCGTGGTTATCGATCTACCAAAAGATATTGTTAATCCAGCTAACAAATATAATTATCATTATCCAAAATCAGTTTTAATGCGATCTTATAATCCAACTATTCAAGGCCATAAAAAACAGATCAAAAAAGCATTAACCACGTTATTATCAGCTAAAAAGCCGGTGTTATTTATTGGTGGTGGGGTTATTGCCGCCGGTGCTAGTGGCGAAATTAAGGCACTAGCAGAAAAATTAAACTTACCTGTTGCTTCAACGTTAATGGGTATAAGTGCTTTTCCGGGAACTGATAAACATTATCTTGGTATGATTGGAATGCATGGTGTTTATGAAGCTAATATGGCCATGCATAATGCCGATGTTATTTTTGCAATCGGTGCACGTTTTGATGATCGAACAACCAATAATGTTGAAAAATATTGTCCAAAAGCCAAAATTATTCATGTTGATATCGATCCGACTTCTATTTCAAAAACTATATTTGCTTCGATTCCTGTAGTTGGAGACGCAAAAGTTGTTCTAGAAACTTTGTTGTCTATGTTAAATGAGTTAAATACAGAACGTGATCTTGACGCATCAATTGATTGGTGGAAACAGATAGAACACTGGCGTGCACGTCATTGCTTAGCTTATAACCATGAAGGGCAAAGTATTAAACCACAAGAAACAATACAAGTGTTATATAAACTAACCAAAGGTGATGCATTTGTGACAACCGATGTTGGTCAACATCAAATGTTTACTGCGCTTTATTACCCATTTGACAAACCTCGTCACTTTATCACATCTGGTGGGCTTGGCACGATGGGATTTGGTTTGCCAGCGGCGCTGGGAGTCAAATTAGCATATCCTAAAAAAACCGTTGTATGTGTAACAGGCGATGGTAGTATCCAAATGAATATTCAAGAATTATCAACTGCATTGCAATATGGTTTACCAGTACTGGTTTTAAATTTGAACAACCGCTTTTTAGGTATGGTTAAACAGTGGCAAGATATGATTTATGCTGGACGTCATTCAAGTTCTTATATGGAATCTTTACCTGATTTTGCCAAAATTGCAGAAGCCTATGGCCATGTTGGTATGGTAATAACAAAACGTGAGGAACTAGAATCTAAACTGAAACAAGCATTAGCAATCAAAAACCGTTTAGTTTTTGTTGATGTTATGACTGATGCGACTGAACATGTATATCCAATGCAAGTTCGAGGTGGTGCAATGAACGAAATGTGGCTTAGTAAAACGGAGAGAACTTAATGCGTTATATATTATCAATCTTAACCGAAAACGAACCGGGCGCATTATCACGAATTATCGGCTTGTTTTCGCAACGTGGTTTTAATATTGAAACTATTACCACTGCTCAGACCGAAGATCCTACCATGCACCGCATGACAATTCAGACCTCGGGTGATGAGCATGTGATTGAACAAATTCAAAAGCAATTGCATAAACTTGTTAATGTTTACCGTGTTCATGATTTAACCGAAGGCCCGCATGTAGAGCGTGAAATCATGCTAGTAAAAGTAGAAGCAAAAGGTTCACAGGCACGTGATGAAGTTAAACGTTGTGCCGATATTTTTAGGGGCTCGATCGTAGATGTCACTGCAACACATTACATTGTACAACTATCGGGTACTAGCGAAAAACTAGATTCATTTTTAGCCTCAATCCGTGAAACATGCAATATTATCGAAACAGTCCGTTCAGGAATTATAGGCTTATCACGTAGTGAAAAAACAGTTAAATAGCTACATTTATAGTTAATATATTTATTAAGGCACATTGTGTGCCTTAATTTTGTTAATAGTACTAAATTGTTTTTTTTTAATCAAAAGGCATAAAGATGTTGTCATAATTTAATCTAGCCAAAAATTAACAATAACAACTCGTTATGCCTAGAACTAGGCTACTAGATACTTACTTGAAAAAGTGCCAAAATTGGAAGATCAGTAGTCTCTAGATTAAAGTAATAATTGTTAGTAATAACCATTACTGTATGTAACAAAAATGGAAATAATAATTACAATGTATAAAAAAATAAATACAATCGAAGCGATAAATGTGATTAGAAAATATTTCCAATAACCATAAAGATTTTCTATAGCACCAACGATATCGTCTCCTTTTCGAAGACTTGCAGCTAAGCTAAATGCACTTCCCGATTTGAAAAGTTTTATTCCAGCAAAAATTTGAGGAATGCCAACAATAGCAGTAATTATTCCTAGACATGTAAAAGCGCCAGCAATTATAAAAATAACACCAAAAACTTGTTGCATAGTAGCAATAAAACGCATATGTTTTATTAATAATTCAGTTGTTTGAAAAGAAATTGTATTTGTTTGATTTGTATTCATTTTTATTCCTTATATTATTGCTCTATTTGAAAGCGACGAATAGAATAGCATTTTTTAAATTAATGTCGAGGTGATTTTGCATAACATTTTAAGTTTAAATAGTTTTTCTATCGCTCCTATGTTAGATTGGACAGATAAACATTGCCGTTATTTTCATCGAATCTTAACAAAAAAAACATTGCTATATACTGAGATGGTGACTACAGGCGCAATTTTATTTGGGAAAGGTGATTATTTAGCTTTCAACAATGAAGAGAATCCAGTTAGCTTGCAACTAGGCGGTAGTGATCCTAACGCATTAGCGCAATGTGCAAAATTAGCGCAAGAACGTGGTTATGACGAAATCAACTTAAATGTGGGATGTCCATCAGATCGCGTACAAAATGGTATGTTTGGTGCTTGTTTAATGGGAAATCCAAATTTGGTTGCCGATTGTATTGCTCAGATGCAAGATCAGGTTGATATTCCCGTCACGGTAAAAACAAGAATAGGTATTGATGATTGCGATAGCTATATTTTTTTATGTCAATTTATTGAAAAGGTGATGCCTTACACCAAAACATTTATTGTACATGCGCGCAAAGCATGGTTATCAGGATTAAGTCCAAAGGAAAATCGTGAAGTTCCACCGCTTGATTATGATCGTGTTTATAAATTGAAACAAGATTATCCCAATTTAACTATAGTCATCAATGGCGGCATAAAAACGATTGATGAAATAAAATGCCATTTACAGCATGTCGATGGAGTGATGGTTGGACGAGAGGCATATCAAAATCCAATGTTACTTACTGAAATTGATACGCAAATTTTTGGCACAAATACCTCCATCATTGATCCCCTATCTGCTATTCAAGCACTTTACCCTTATATCGAACAACAACTAATGCAAGGTGCGCAACTTAACCATATTATGCGGCATACTTTAGGTATATTTAATGGACGTAAAGGAGCAAAACAATGGCGGCGTTATCTTAGTGAAAATGCGCATAAAAAAGGGGCAGGTGTTGAGGTTGTTGAACAGGCTTTAACATTCATCAAATAATATTTAACAAAATAGCAATTAAATTTGCTTAATAATGACGCTAATTGCGCACTGCTAGTATATCGTTATATACTAACTCACATTTTCCCTAATGGTTTTATTCTGTGCGTTTAAATTCAAGTCAACAAAAAGCCGTTGAATATGTTTCAGGACCGTGCCTTGTTTTAGCTGGAGCAGGTTCTGGAAAAACTCGGGTTATCATTAACAAAATTTCCTATTTAATTCGTGTTAAAGAATATTTACCACGCCATATTGTTGCGGTTACCTTTACGAATAAAGCTGCACGCGAAATGAAAGAGCGTATAGCCCAAGCACTTAGCAAACAAGAAGCAAGAGGGCTTAAAATATCAACCTTTCATACGCTAGGGTTGGATATTATTCGCCGAGAGTATATACATCTGGGAATTAAATCTAACTTCTCACTATTTGATGATCATGATCAAACAGCGTTACTCAAGGAACTAACTCATCAATGGTTAGAAGATGATAAAGATCTGATTAATCAATTACGCTCAACAATCTCAAATTGGAAAAATAATCTTGTTGATTCAACTATTGCAATGGCAAGAGCGCAAACGAACAAAGAGAAGCTATTTGCCCACTGTTATCAATTGTATGAAAAACAATTAAAAGCTTGCAGTATATTAGATTTTGATGATCTTATATTATTGCCTACACTCTTATTAAAAACCAACGAAGAAGTTCGCGAAAAATGGCAAAACAAAGTTCGCTATTTGCTAATTGATGAATATCAAGACACAAACACAAGTCAGTACGAATTTATCAGATTATTGGTTGGTAACCGAGCTAAATTTACTGTTGTTGGTGATGATGATCAGTCTATTTACTCTTGGCGTGGTGCACGACCACAAAATTTAGTATTACTTAAACAAGATTTTCCCAATTTAGAAGTGATCAAATTAGAACAAAATTACCGATCATCGGGTCGAATTTTAAAAGCGGCGAATATCTTAATCGAAAATAATTCACATATCTTTGAAAAAAAACTTTTTTCAGAACTGGGTTATGGTGAAACATTAAAAGTTATTTCAGCCGATAGTGAAGAGCATGAAGCTGAAAAAATCATCAATCATCTTGTTGGCCATCGCTTTGCGCATAACAGCCAATATGGTCAATACGCTATTTTATATCGTGGTAATCATCAGGCACGACTAATTGAAAAGATACTCATACAATATCGGATACCGTATCGAATCTCTGGTGGTACATCATTTTTTGTTCGAATTGAAATTAAAGACCTAATGGCGTATTTGCGATTGTTAACTAATCCTGATGATGATAATGCGTTTATTCGCATTATTAACACACCAAAACGAGAAATTGGTCCAGCAACTATTCAAAAACTTGGCGAATGGGCAAATCATCGAAGTGTTAGTTTATATCAAGCAAGCCATGATATGGGATTGACCCAATTACTTTCAGGCAAACGTATGGAGGCATTACAAGAATTCATACATTGGTTTGATGCCCTTATTCAAAAATCTCATACCGAACCCATGGAAGCTATTTATGAACTTCTACACGGAATTCATTATGAGAGCTGGATTTATGAAACCTCATCATCCCCAACATCTGGGCAAATGCGCATGCGCAATGTAGAACAATTAGTCAGTTGGTTAAATGATATGTTGCAAGGTGATGATATTGATGAAGCAATGACGCTTGAACAAGCTGTTGCGAGATTTACTTTGCGTGATATGTTAGAACGTAACGAGTCTGAAGAAGAACTAGACCAAGTACAACTTATGACACTACATGCATCTAAAGGATTAGAGTTTCCTTATGTCTATTTGAGCGGCATGTCTGAAGGTTTATTACCTCATCAAACCAGCATTGATGAAGATAATATTGAAGAAGAGCGCCGTTTAGCTTATGTTGGTATTACTCGGGCGCAACGAGAACTGATTTTTTCTTTTAGCCGGCAACGTAAACAATTTGGTGAAATACTTCAAGTTGAACCGAGTCGGTTTTTATTAGAACTGCCACAAGACGACTTAGAATGGCAAGATCAGCGTAATGAATTATCACCTGAAAAAAAAATGCAACAAGGACAAAGTAGGCTAGCCATGCTAAAAGCGCAAATTGCCAAGGCTAAATAACCAAATTTTGACTATTATAAAATAAGGAATTAAATGATGAAGTTAATAATAAGTACCATATTAATTTTAACTAGTTGTTTTGTGAATGCTACAGGTTTAAATTATCACTCAGAACGCACGAGGCTCTATCAATTAACCCAAAAATTTGAAGCGCAAAAAACATTACCTAGATTATATACAAAAGAAGGTAAAGAAATTCTTAGCCAATTTACTGATCCCAAACTTCTTGAGAATTTTTCAAAAGATAAAATAGAGGAAAAATTAGATATAACCAATTATATTAACCATATAGTTGAGATTTATTTAACCTTTTTATCAAATAAATCAAATGAAATAACTAGCCAAGATCTAACAAATAACCTAAAACGATTTCAACAAGAAATTATTTTATTAAGCACTTTTAATATAAAATATTTTGCGGCAATATCTCCTCATGTTAATCAGTTTTATAAAGAACTTCCCGATAATGAAAGAGGTGGAGTCATACAGTATAGTGTGAAAATGATGCAATCAGAAATGTTAAAATATTACTACGGTGGATTTAAGTGGATTGCTTTACCAGATTGTTTAACTGAACAATCTAAATTGGATATTATCACCACATTAGAACAATCAGCTGAAAATTACGCAAAATTTATCCCAGAATCGAAAAAGAGAGCAATCATAGAAAAGGCCGAACAATTAATAACTCAACAACTTATATTTAAATCACAGTTATCACATATCATCGAAGTGATGAAAACAAACAAATGTGAAGAAATATGTCAAAGAATCTACAAAAACAAGTGACTTATGTATATACTCTTTATCAATTTAATTAACTTTATCATAGTATAAGTTAGTTACAACTAATTTGGTTATTTGTATTAATTTTCATCAATATTTTAAGGATCATTTGGTATGATTTTAGGTAATATTAATCATTTAGGGTTAATTCCTTATTTACCCGAAAAAATTAAGCAATCAATTGAATATATTAAAGATAATGTCAATAATAACACGCCTGCGGGGCGTTACGATATTGATGGTGATAATATGTTTTTTATGGTATCTGATAGTACATCGCGACATATTCATGACGTTAATCCGGAATATCATGAAAAATATATTGACGTTCAGATTGTTTTGGTTGGGAAAGAGGGTATGGCAGTAAGTACGTTACCGCCGTATACCAAAGTGTTAGATAATAAATTAGTAGAAAATGATATTGCCTTTATTGAAACACCAAAAGAAGAAACCTTGTTGATATTACACCCAAATGATTTTATCGTGTTTTTACCTAATGAAGTGCATAAACCGCTTTGTGCAGTTGATAATAAGATCGAAACAGTTCGCAAAGTTGTGGTAAAAATCGCGTTAGATTATTTATAAAAAGATTAAGGATGATAGGTATATTATGACTACAAAAATAGCTGTTATTGGCGAATGTATGATTGAATTGTCTATGAAACAGGATTTGACTACGCGTGGTTTTGGTGGTGATACGCTTAATACATCGGTTTATTTGTCTCGTTTACTAAAATATAATGATTTTTCAATACATTATGTAACCGGGCTTGGTGCCGATCCTTTCAGTCAAGAGATGTTAGATTGTTGGAAAAAAGAAAACATTCAAACAGATTTAGTACAAAGAATGTCTGATAAAATGCCGGGGCTTTATTCTATTGTTACTGATGAACATGGTGAACGGTCTTTTTATTATTGGCGTAATGATGCTGCTGCTAAATTTTGGTTGAAAACAACTGAAACAGATAGAATAATTCAGCAAATTGAACATTATGATTATGTCTATTTGAGCGGTATTAGTATTGCTATTTTAGATGCTGAAAGTATCCTTAAGTTATTAGATCTTTTAAAACGTGTTAAAGCTAATGGTGGTAAAGTTATTTTTGATAATAATTTTCGTCCACGTTTATGGAGTAGTCTTGATTTGGCTCGTAGTGTTTATGCTGATATTCTTAGCTTTACAGATATTGCATTTTTAACATTAGATGACGAGGATTTATTATGGGGTAAGCTACCTTATGAGCAAGTTATTGAGCGTACAAAACAATTTGGTGTAACTGAAATTGTTATTAAACGTGGCAGTGATAGCTGTATTATTGATTCTGCTGATGGTCGTTTTGAAGTTCCTGCTAATAAAATTGCTAAAGATAAAGTGATTGATACTACGGCCGCTGGTGATTCATTTAGTGCAGGTTATCTTGGGGCTCGTTTAAGTGGAAGGAACCCTTCTCAGTCAGCATTACAAGGGCACTTGGTGGCTGGCACGGTTATACAGTATCGCGGCGCAATTATTCCTGTTGATGCGACGCCAAAATTGACATACTAAGTTGAATCAACAAATGACGGTCATTAATGGCCGTTTTTTCTGCTGTAAAAATAAATATTTTTAGTTTATTTTTTGTCAAAAAGTTTCAGGTAACACTGTGTTTTAGTATAAAATTAGCCACGTAGTATATTCAGCTATATAGTTGTATATTTAATCAAATGTTACTGGTATAATATACAGCTAATTTTCTATCCATTTTGTTTAAAAACACAAAAAAGAAGAGATCTATGTCAATCAAAGATATCGATATTCGTGGTGCGAGAACGCACAATCTAAAAAACATTAATGTAACCATTCCAAGAGATAAATTAGTTGTTATTACAGGTCTTTCTGGATCAGGTAAATCTTCGTTAGCATTTGATACTTTATATGCCGAAGGGCAACGACGCTATGTTGAATCGTTGTCGGCGTATGCTCGTCAGTTTTTATCATTGATGGAAAAACCTGATGTAGATCATATTGAAGGATTATCACCTGCAATTTCGATCGAGCAAAAATCAACTTCGCATAACCCTCGTTCGACAGTAGGGACTATCACTGAAATTTATGATTACTTACGTTTGCTTTTTGCTCGAATTGGAGAACCTCGTTGTCCAAATCATCATTTACCGTTAGCTGCACAAACGATATCTCAGATGGTCGATAGTATCATGGCGTTACCGACGGATAATCGTTATATGCTACTTGCCCCTGTGGTTACTGAGCGTAAAGGGGAGTTTGTTAAACTGTTCGAGCAACTTGCTGCTAGTGGTTATATTCGGGTACGAGTGGATGGTGATGTATATGATCTTTCTGATCCGCCAATTCTTGAATTGCAAAAAAAACATACCATTGAAGTTGTTGTTGATCGTTTTCGTATTCGTGACGACTTAAAACTTCGTTTAGCAGAGTCGATTGAAACGGTTCTTTCGATCACTAATGGTATTGTTAAAGTCGCCAATTTGGATGATCCACAAGCTGAAGAATATTTGTTTTCGGCTAATTTTGCTTGTCCTATTTGTGGTTACAGTATTTCTGAATTAGAACCGAGATTATTCTCGTTCAATAATCCTGCTGGTGCGTGCCCTGAGTGTGATGGTTTGGGTGTGCAACAATATTTTGATCAAAAACGTATTGTTCAGATGCCAGAAGTTTCATTAGCTGCTGGTGCGATTAAAGGTTGGGATCGTCGCAATTTTTACTATTTCCAGATGCTAAAATCATTAGCAGATCATTATAAGTTTGACATTGATAAACCGTATGAAAAATTACCTGAAAAGATAAAAGACATTTTATTAAATGGTTCAGGTAATACCGAAATTCAGTTTGTTTATTCAAACGATCGTGGTGATGTGGTTAAGCGTAAACATCCATTTGAAGGGATTATTAATAATTTAGCTCGTCGGTATAAAGAAACTGAATCACAAACTATCCGTGAAGAGCTAGCAAAATATATTAGCCATCGACCTTGTCCTTGTTGTGGTGGTTCTAGGTTATGTACGGCAGCAAGAAATGTGTTTATTAATGATACAAATTTACCAACAATTAGTGATTTAAGTACGCAACAAGCCAAGGATTTTTTTGATAAATTGACATTGACTGGGCAACGAGCTCAAATTGCAGAAAAAATCTTGAAAGAGATCAACGATCGTTTACAATTTTTGATTAACGTTGGACTTAACTATTTAACGCTTTCAAGATCCGCTGAAACATTATCAGGTGGTGAAGCACAACGTATTCGATTAGCAAGCCAAATTGGTGCAGGTCTTGTTGGCGTGATGTATGTGCTGGATGAACCTTCTATTGGATTGCATCAGCGAGATAATACTCGTCTGATTAACACTTTAACGCATTTACGTGACTTAGGTAATACTGTTATAGTCGTTGAACATGATGAAGAAGCTATTATGGCTGCTGATTATGTGATTGATATTGGTCCTGGGGCAGGGGTTCATGGTGGTGAAGTTGTTGCTCAGGGGACACCCAAACAAATAATGGCATGTAAAACATCTTTAACAGGAAAATATTTATCCGGTAAAGAAAAAATTGAAATACCAACTATTCGCACCAAAGTCGATAAGAAAAAAATGTTATCTCTTATTGGTGCAACTGGCAATAATCTTAAAGATGTGACATTAAATATTCCAGTTGGCTTATTTACATGTATCACTGGTGTATCGGGCTCGGGAAAATCAACCTTAATTAATGATACCTTATATCCCCTTGCCCAAAACGAACTCAATGGTGCAGAAAAAACAGAAATAGCACCCTATAAATCAATCAAAGGACTTAACCATTTTGATAAAGTAATTGCGATTGACCAAAGCCCGATTGGACGTACGCCACGTTCTAATCCAGCAACTTATACTGGATTTTTTACTTCTATCCGTGAACTTTATGCTGGTGTACCAGAATCTCGAGCTCGAGGCTATAATCCAGGGCGCTTTAGTTTTAATGTTAAGGGTGGACGCTGTGAAGCTTGTCAAGGTGATGGATTAATCAAAGTTGAAATGCACTTTTTGCCTGATATTTATGTTCCTTGTGATCAGTGTCATGGCGCTCGCTATAACCGTGAGACCTTAGAGATCAAATATAAAGGAAAGTCTATTAACGAAATTTTAAATATGACAGTTGAAGAAGGTCGCGAGTTTTTCGATGCCGTGCCAATGATAGCACGCAAACTGCAAACATTGATTGATGTTGGGCTTTCTTATATTACCATTGGACAGTCAGCAACAACATTATCGGGTGGTGAAGCGCAACGAGTAAAACTCGCAAAAGAATTATCTAAGCGAGATACTGGTCGCACTTTGTATATCTTAGATGAACCAACAACTGGGCTACATTTTGCTGATGTGAAACAATTATTAACGCAATTACATTCTTTGCGAGATAAAGGCAATACTATCGTTGTTATCGAACATAATTTGGATGTAGTTAAAACAGCAGACTGGATTGTGGACTTAGGACCAGAAGGTGGTAATGGTGGCGGAGAAATTATTGCCGAAGGGACGCCAGAAGAGGTTGCTAAATCTAAACATTCCTTTACTGGAAAATATTTAAAACCGTTGTTGGAAAAACAAAAAGTAGTCTAGGATTATTATTAATTAGCATATAAAGAACGGGCGAGGAGCAACGCCCAAAATAGACAGGAACTGAATTTATAACGAGTTTGGTAAGATTCTTAAGTGCAATTATCAGCATGGTTTGGTTGATGAAAGGGGTTGTATTTTGACATTGCTAATTGTATTGATGATCATAGTCGCCTATATTTTTGGCTCGCTTTCTGGTGCAATGATCATTAGTCGCATCATGCATTTACCTAATCCTTCAGAATATGGATCTCACAATCCTGGAGCAACCAATATTTTACGACTCAATGGCAAATTACCAGCCATTTTTGTTTTAATCTTTGATATGTTAAAAGGTACAATTCCTGTTTATATTTCATATCGGCTTGGTATTACACCTTTCTTTTTAGGTATTATTGGTATTTTTGCTTGTTTAGGACATATTTTCCCCTGTTTTTTTCATTTTCGTGGAGGAAAAGGAGTCGCAACTGCGTTAGGTATGATGGCTCCAATTGGGTTTGATTTTACAGGTTGCTTTATTTTAACTTGGTTACTTATTTTACTAATAACAGGATATTCTTCGGTAGCTGCAGTTGTTGGTTTTCTTCTGGCGCCATTTTATGTTTGGTTATTCAAACCTGAGCTTACTTTACCAGTTGCAATGCTTTCGTGTTCGATTATTATTCGCCATAATAATAACATTATGCGCCTTTTTAAAGGTGAAGAGCCAAAAAGTTATCATCGTAGCAAGAACAAAAGATAGTCTAAAAATTTATACATAATAATGTTATATATTTGAATATGTGCTTTTATAACATAAATTGTACGTTATGTAACATCCTACCTACTTATTTTTTACAATCTTTTTGATTTTTTTGTTAGTTAATTAAACAATAGAATAATTCTTGTTTGATAGATTTTTTAAAAAAGGTATTATTATCTTAAAACTCAAATATGTGGAAACCAAATAATTCATGCAAATAAGCCCATTATTAGAATCACTTATGGAAGCATTGCGTTGTTTACCTGGCGTTGGTCCAAAATCGGCGCAACGAATGGCCTTTCATTTATTACAACGAAATCGACAAGGTGGCATTAAATTAGCTCATGAACTACATGAAGCAATGATAAATATCGGCCATTGCAAGGAATGCCGAACTTTTACCGAACAAGAAATCTGTACTATTTGCGCAAATACTCGTCGTCAAAGTAGTGAGCAGCTTTGCGTGGTTGAAACGTCAGCAGATATAGTAGCCATTGAAAAAACTGGACAGTATAGTGGTCGTTATTTTGTATTATTAGGGCATTTATCACCTTTAGATGGTATTGGTCCTAGTGATATAGGTCTTGATTTATTGAAAAAAAGGCTATCTTCAGAGTTGATCAGCGAAGTTATTTTAGCCACTAATCCCACCGTTGAAGGTGATGCAACAGCTAATTATATTGCACAAATGTGTGCAGAGTTTAATGTAACAGCAACAAGAATAGCTCATGGTGTTCCAGTTGGTGGTGAACTCGAAATGGTAGATGGTACCACCTTATCGCATTCGTTTGTTGGTCGCCAAAAAATAGAATTATAATTTTATTGAACTTTTAGTACTTAGCCAGTCTTTATAGCTAAGATCAGAAATGAAAAGGGGTATTATATGAAGTATAAAGCCGTAGCCTTTGATATGGATGGCACGTTGTTAAACAGCAATCGTTTAATTTTACCAGAAACAATAGCGGCCATTGAAAAAATCAGTACTAAAGGTGTGAAAGTTATTTTAGTTTCAGGGCGGCATCATTCTGTAATTTATCCTTATTACTATCAGCTCAAATTATCAACCCCAGCAATTTGTTGTAATGGATCTTATATCTATGATTTTGAAAAACAAAACACTTTTGCCGCTAAACCAATGACGAAAGATCAGGCACGAATGTTACTAAATCTTGTCAATCAATATGGTATTCATACATTAATTTATACTGATAAAATGATGACTTATGAATTGTTAGATGATCATCTAGAAAGCTTTTTTAAGTGGGTTAAATCATTGCCTGAGTTTTTACAACCTGAAATTAAAAAAGTAGATGATTTTGAAAATGTTATTGAGCAATCTGACGCTATTTTTAAATTTGCAACAAGTAGTCATAATATACCTACTTTACAACAATTTTCAAATGCAGTTGATTCCTTAGGTGTGTTTTCGTGTGAATGGTCTTGGTCAAATCGAGCAGATGTAGCAGTTAAAGGAAATACCAAAGGAAATGGGTTAATTCGCTGGGCAGAGCACGAAAATATTGATTTAAGCGAAGTAGTCGCTTTTGGTGACAGTTATAATGACATAAGTATGTTATCTATTGCTGGATTAGGGATTGCGATGGGTAATGCTGATGATGGAGTGAAAGCCAAAGCAAATTATGCCATTGGCGATAATAATGGCCCTAGTATAGCTAAAGAGCTTGAAGAGCTCTTTTTATAATTGATATTTTAATAAATATTCTATGTTTGAAATTCTTTATCAAGATGATGACTTAATTGCCATTAACAAACCATTTGGTTGGCTTGTGCATCGCAGTTGGTTAGATAAAACTGAAACAGTTGTTGTGATGCAAACATTGCGTGATCAAATCGGTCAACATGTTTTCCCTATACATAGGTTAGATAGACCAACCTCTGGCGTTTTGTTGTTTGCTCTTTCTAGTGATGTAGCAAGAATTATGTCAGAAGAATTTGCAAAAAAACAAATTGAAAAAACGTATCATGCGATTGTGCGCGGTTATGTTGAGGGGGAAGCGGTGATTGATTACCCTTTAGTTGAAGAATTAGATAAAATTGCAGATAAATTTACTAATAAGAATAAACCAGCACAAGATGCCGTCACATTTTACAAATCTATCAGCAAAATTGAAGTTCCGATTAAGGTTGGCAAATTTGAAACAGCAAGGTATAGTTTTGTTGAATTAAAACCACAAACTGGCCGTAAACATCAACTACGTCGCCATATGAAACATATTTTCCATCCGATATTGGGGGATAGCAAACATGGTGATTTACATCAGAATCGTGCATTTGCAACTTATTTTAATATCAAGCGATTGATGTTACACGCAAGCAAACTTGAAATCAAACATCCAACCCAACATAAACCAATGATTATTGAAGCTAAATTAGATCAAAGTTGGCAAGATATCCTTTTAAATTTTAAATAGTAGTTATTATTCCATATTACTTTGCAATTATTTGATTATATAGTATTATTTAACATCATTTCCTTTGACGATGTTTATTTTTATCAAAGGGAATTTATGTAATATTTTAATTATAATTTAAATTGATGATGGGATTAAAAATGAAATTGATAATGAAATTTTTAAGTGTATTTTTATTAGCATTTATGGTAACTGCATGTTCGAATAATGATTCTCCTGAACAAGTAGCAGAAAAATTTATCTCAGCGATCTACAAAGGTGATTCAGATACTGTTATAAATCTCATCAATTTTCCTAAAGATGATGATAACAAAGGTATGGATATGCGAATGTTCGTTAAAAGCAAAATGCAAGAAGCACTACAGCGAGGTAAACAATTTGCTGATGAACATGGAGGACTTGATAAAGTCGAATCTGAACTCGTAAAATATACTAATGATGAAAAAAATATGGCAATAGTTAGTACTACTGTTATCTTTAAAGATGCTACTAAAAAAGAGGAAAAAAACATATCGGTGATTAAAGCTGATGGTAAATGGCTAATTAATCTTAAATAGCTATATTATCGTCAATATAGATTATACTTTTAGAAGAATCTAAAAGGGTAAATAGTGATTACCCTTTTTTATTAAGAAACGATTTTTGATGAGATATTGCTATTATCTTTGTATGATGTTAATTATGATGCTAGTAAGTTTTGCTCTAGCTAATGATACTGTTCATTTTTCAAGTCCAACCACCGAAATACCATATTCAGTAAAAGTTGGCGATTGGATTTTTAGAAAAGGTATACAAACCGATAGTCTTATAGTCAATCAATTAGGTGGTAGTGATTTTTCACATATTGGTATGATTATATCAATCAATCCAGAAATTAGAATTATTCATGCTACGACTAGCGATGATGAGGACTATCCTAACCAAGTTATTGTATCAACTCTAGCAGAGTTTATAACGCCTGAACTAGCCGAAACATATGCTATAGCAAGACCTAATTTTATATCTAATGAGCAACAACAACAAATTGTTAATGATCTTTTAACAAAGCAAGGTGAAGCTTTCATATTAGCCCCCCGTGAAGAACCACATCTTTATTGTACAACGTTACTTTTTGATTCCATCATCAAATTTCAACCTGATTTTAATGTTAATTGGCAGTCAATTAATTTTCCATTTTTAAGTGGCGTTTATTTATTTCCAAATGCATTTGCTAATTATCAAGATATTACCTGGATCTACAAATATCCCGAAACCTCAGGATAATTTTTTTATTCTATTGTAAATAAAAAATGGAAGCGCAATAAATATTGCGCTTTGTTATTAATAAAAGTTATATTAATCTTCTAGATAGTTTTTTTGCATAGTTATAAAATCTTGTTCTGTGAAACCTAATTCTTGTTTGATGTAATTCGCTGGAGTGCCAGCAACTTCTTTCATAGTATTGAGAATTTCAATAACAAAACTTTCACGTGTATCAATTAAACTCAACAAATAACCTAACACATCTTCATTATCCGTAATTTTTCGATATGTAGCCATTTTAATTTTGTTTCGTTCTAAGCGATTTTGATGGGTTAACATGTAATCATAAATAATGTCCTCCTCTGATACCCCGAGCATTACTTGTAGTAATAATACTCCATAACCTGTGCGATCTTTACCACCGCGACAATGTTGTATGCTCGGGCAATTGTTCGGTTCTAACATTATTTGAAGCATCTGTTTATAGGCATTTTTCGATTTGTCACTCAATACAAAATTACGTTATTGTTCAAGAACTTGTATGCCTTTACCATTAACTAATTCCTTAGGAATATCGTGTAATATGCTTTCAATTAGTGCACGATCTTCATCACTAGGGTCGGCAGCAAATTGAGCTGCAAGTTCAGCCGTTTGCGCTGAAGCATCTAAATTAAAGGTACATTGCTCACCGATGAAAGTATTTGGGCTAGTTTTAATTTCGTTAGCACAACGATAATCTATAATAGTCTTGATACCAAGTGATCGAATATAACTTTCAGCATTAGGTTTCAATCCATATAAGTGATTAGAGCGATAGAGTTTTCCCCATTGTACTCGTTTACCATTACTTCCTAAGTAACCGCCAAAGTCACGAAAGTTATTTAAGCCTGCAATAGGAAGAGTACGTTCTCCAAATAAAAATGAATCATGTTCTCGAATTTGTAGTATCAAATAAATTCGTCGTTTTGTTTGTAAAGGATCATCAATAATGAAATCATTCTGTATATTTTTACTTATCAATGTCTTATTAGATGTATTGATATTAGCTTCATCTGTCCAATATAAATCTACAGGTATATTGTCGCTAATTCTAAATGAGATTTTTAATTTATTTTGTTTATTACGAATAACCGATGCTGTTTCAATTTGTTTTTTCATGTTACATCCTTATTTTAAAATTCCAAATACCGACAGAATTACGCCTATTGCTATTACACTTAAAATTAATGTAACTGTATATTTAACTTGGAATTTTTTCACTAAGAAGAATGTAGCTAAAGCAAACATCAAGGTTAAAAAGTTAGGCATTACTTTATCAAACATTTCCTGAATTTTAACTGATTGCTCACCGACATTAATCGTCAATGGTGTAGATACTTTAACCGTTGTTGCAATTAAAGAGCCAAGAACCATAACTCCGACTACATTAGCTAAGTTGCTTATTCGTTGAATAATGTTTGAATTTTTTGATTGTTCAATTAGATCAACGCCTTTATTATATCCGTAATGAATAAAGAAATATTTGGTTAATATATTGACTATATTATAGATTAGGAACATTAAAATTGGTCCAATAATATTACCTTGTAGAGCAAAAGCAGCTCCAATGCTGCCGCAAATAGACATCCAAGTGAATTTTAATAGACTATCTCCTAATCCGGCAAACGGTCCCATTAAACCTGCTTTTATTGAAACAACTGCTTCTTTTTCGTCTTCTTTTGTTTTTTCTTCCATTGCTGCGGTTACGCCTAAAATTAGTGCGCTAGCATTGATTTGACAATTAAAAAATTCTAGATGACGATTCATTGCTTGAACACGAGTTTCTTTATCAGCATCATGATAAAGCCTATCCAATACTGGCGTCATGCAATGTGCAAAGCCGATCATTTGCATTTTTTCATAGTTATAAGAAAAAGACATTGTTTGTAAATTCCAAAAAATGCGATTAAGATCTTTTTTTGTTATTTTTTTTCATTTATCATAGGTCATAATCCTCTTCAATGTTATTATTTAATGCAGGTTTATCATCTTTTTTATATGCATCATTATTTTTGTTGCTCATTGATGCCATGTCATACAGCACGGCAAAAGCTAAGGCGATAAATGTGATTGGGATAATTGGTTATTTTAGATAAGTAGTTAACATAAAACCAAGGAGGAAAAAAAACCACATTCTGCCTTTTAATAACATCAATAGCAAAATACAAATACCCACAGCAGGAATTAGTTTAGATGCAACCCCCATACCAGTGATAATACTTTGAGGGATAGCATCTAAAATTGTTTTAATAAGCTCACTATCAAAGTAAATGGCTATAAAACAAGGTACAGCACGAATCAAAAACCATACAGGAGTTGAGAAAAAATGTATTTTGCTTAGTGCTTTATAATTACCATTTTCAATAGCCCGTATTGCCCATGGATTAAGAAAACAAGCAAATGAACGCCAGATAATAAGTAATTGCTGACACAGAAGCTATACCGGTACTCCTAAAGCAATACCTGTTGCAATTCCTCCTCCCGTAGTAATTCCAAGTGAAACACCAATAATTGCACCAGCTACAATATCTGGCGCAGAATAAGCCCCAACATTACCAATGCCCATCCACATTAACTCTAGTGTAGCACTGATTATGAGCCCTTGAACCATGTCTCCCATGATGATACCTGCAATTGTACCAGTCAATAATGGTCGACGTAACATTTGTGGAGCAACATCATCCATAGAACAAATTCCCGCCCAAAAGGCGACAAGAATAGCCTGTGTTAACATAAGTTAACCTCCAAATTATATGAACAAAAAGTTGTTAAAGTTTAATCAAGCAATGGTTCTAGTTCGATAATTGGATCTTTTGGTACCATTTGAATTTCGACTTTCACATTTTTTTAATAATGTGTTTAAATGCTTGTTTTTATTCAGGAGTTACTGATACCGCCCGTGATAGTTGATATCGACCTTCTTGCATCCGCATTCCTACTACATTGAGTTTTTCAATTTCTAGACCACCTTTAATTAACTTATTTACATCAATACTATTTGTAAAAAGTAGCATTGTGCGTTTTTTTATAGGTGTTTTTTTGATAATGTCGATAAATTGTTGTACTCCAAAAACCAATACTTTTAATTCTGGAGGGGCTGACATGGTTAAGACTGATTGTTGAACTTTATCCATTGCAATTTTATCATTGATAATTAAGACTTGTTCAATATCATAATTTTTTACCCAAGTAGTGATCACTTGACCGTGGATAAGGCGGTCATCTATTCTTGTTAAATTTATTGGCATTGTTTTCTCCTTACAATAGAGTAGATTGTTCAGGTTTGGTGTTGAGAATTTGTCCAACATCAATACAACTTTGTGGAAATATTTCTTCAATCGCTGTTTTAACGTCATTAAGTGTACTTTCTCGATTATTTAAAACTTCAAGTAATATTGGAATACTAAATTCACAAAAAAGTAAAATTCCTTCATGTTTAAAAAGTAATTCTCCCGCCAAATTACATGGTGTGCCACCTATAATATCAACAAGGATAATTACACCATTACCTTGGTTGAGTAGTTGATAACTTTCTTCCATTTGTTGGCGTAATTCTTCGATATTGCTATCGATTTGAACAGATATTGTACAAATATTTTGTTGTTTACCTATTAGCATTTGAGCACAATCAAGTGCTCCCTGTGCAAACGAACCATGGCTAGCTAAAATAATGGGCAATTGTCTATGCATTATCAATTTCCTTCTTTAATTAACTTTAAATGTAATATTGTTACTTTAATTTTATATTTATTTAGTAATAAAATTGCATCTATACTTAATTTTAGTCATCAATTTTTTTTAAATTTTTAAAAAATTGTGATTTAGATCATGTTTAATTGTAACTATTTAACAGATAAAATATTTTGTGAAGTTTATTGATGTAGGACTTACTAGCGAGTTCAAAAACAAATGACCATGTTATATCAAAATGGTAAAAAACGTGCGGATATCGTCGCAGAGTATGACCTCACCAAATCAGCATTAGATAATTGAATAACGCAGTACCAAACTACCGGTTCATTCATCGCAAAAGATAATAGGAAGAAAATCGAGTTAATTTTACATAATAAGTATGTGCACTATGTCGATGTTTAGATGTAATGCGAAATCGTTTTTATTATCAACAGCAATTAACGCAGCAACCACAAGATATATCGCTGAGTGAAATAGTGGGTAAAATTTTTAGTACTAATTATCGTGCTTATGGCACAAGGCGTCTGTAGGCAGAGCTAAGAAAGCAAGGCATAACCGTATCTCGACGCCGAATAGGTCGAATCATGGCGAAAAATGGCTGGGTATTCGAAATACACCTGTAAAAAATATTGTATTCATACAGAAAAAAGCAATGAATCGCCGGTGGGGAATGAACTCATTGGAATTAAACGGTCGTTAAGTCGCAAAGGCTGTCCTTATGGTAACGCAATTGCAGAAAGCACATTTAAAGCAGTGAAAACAGAATTTGTGTCAAATACTATTTTTGATTCACTGGCGCAACTTAAGTTGGAATTTAATCACTATGTGGATTGGTTTAATTATAATCGACTTCATTCAACATTAAATTACCAGTCGCTGATTGAATACAAAAGAAATCGATGACCTTATCTTTTTGGTACTAAAAAGTGTGGACATACCATAAAATATCATTAAACGGCAGTGAGTATATTACCGATGAGGGTACTTGCGTTCTTCTCTATTTTGAGTTTGTAATAACAAATGTTTGTCATATTTACGTATAAATAAATTAGTTACAATCATATTGATAACTGAAATTTGCGAAATTTTAGATCGAATAGGAATTAAACGTGAAACATGTTCTGTAGATGTAGTATTTAATATAATATCAGCTAGCATAGAAACTTGGCTTTGTCCCATTTTAGTTATAGCAATTGATGGTACTTTATTTTTTTGTCCTAATTTTAACAACTCAATACATTCAGGTGTTTCTCCTGAGTGAGATATAATTATAATTAAATCATTTTTATCCAAGGTACTGGCAATACTTTTTTGAATATGTGCATCAAAATGACAATTAACATCTTTTTTTATTTTAATAAGCTGGTATTCAAGCTCTTTACCAACTAAACCACTGCTACTGCTACCAAAAATAATAATTTTATTACTAGCAATAATTAAATCTATGGCTTTATCTAGCTCTTTAGCCTTGATCATTGAATGAGTTTCATCGATAGATGATTTTTCCATTGCTTGCACCTTTCTATTTACATCGTTCAACGTATCATTAAGATTTATATCATCTTGTAAAACATCAGTACTTAGTTTTTGTGGAGAGGATGAAATCAAGTCAACTTTAAAATCACTAAAACCGCTATAACCTAATTTATTACACAAACGCAAAATAGTACTTGTACTAACATGGTTAAGTTTGGCTAAGGTTTGAATACTCATGTTTTTTAGGGTTTGTGAATGATCCATAATGTACAGAGCGACCCTTAACTCTTTTGAAGATAAGTCTTTTTTTACTTCTCTGAATTTTAAATTAATCATAATTTAGCCTATAATTGAAATATAGTTAACGTAAGTATATAAAATTAGCATAAAAAATAGAAAATATTTTTATAGTGCATGTTATTTATATAATTTTAATCAGTTTTGATTATCTTAGTGTTAGCTTTTAAACTTATCATTATCTGGTATGTATCGGGATACTAAAATTCTGTCAAAAAATTTGATTAATTAAAATATAGTTAAAAATAAAGTGATTGCTGTAATTATAATCTATTTAATCTTGACGATTAATCAAGCTAGTGATACTATTTGCAACCTATCCAAACAGACCTCCAAGGCGCGTTGGCAGAGTGGCCATGCTGCGGATTGCAAATCCGTCTACCTCGGTTCGACTCCGGGACGCGCCTCCATTTTTTAAATTAATCAATTTTTAGTTTTTTCAGTTACATTTATTTTTCAATTTTATAATCTAACTTTATTAACATTATTTATGAGCTACTTTAATTATCATGCAAAAGCAAAGAAGTTAATCAAAAATGGTAAACTTGTTAGATATGAGTTTGTGGATAATTGGAATGGTATTAAACCTGCATTAGTTTTATATTTTAAAGAGGTTAATCCCATGCCAATTAGAGAATACCGATGGGATGAATATTTACCATTATTGAATAATAAAACCTAATTTATCATACTTAAACAAAGTAAAAAGTGTCGAGAAAAGCAATAACTGAAAGTTTTTCATAGTTTGGAATATAATAAATTTGCCAACAGATAGGCTAAAGCGTAAAATGCCCATCCTATTTTGCTTAACCTATTACTTATAAGTAATACTGACCTGAAATCAGAGGCATTTTTAATGACAAATTTATATGCAAAACCAGAATTACTTTCTCCTGCCGGTTCTTTAAAAAATATGCGTTATGCTTTCGCATATGGTGCAGATGCTGTTTATGCCGGCCAACCGCGATATAGTTTACGAGTTCGTAATAATGAATTTAATCATGAAAATCTAGCAATTGGTATTAACGAAGCACATGCTCAAGGTAAGAAGTTTTATGTAGTTGTGAATATAGCGCCACATAACTCAAAGTTAAAAACTTTTATTCGTGATTTAGAACCCATTGTAAATATGAAACCGGATGCCTTTATCATGTCAGATCCAGGTTTAATCATGTTAGTTCGCGAACATTTTCCTGATATGGAAATTCACTTATCTGTACAATCGAATGCTGTTAACTGGGCAACAGTAAAATTTTGGTATCAAATGGGATTAACTCGAGTCGTTTTATCGCGTGAATTATCACTTGATGAAATTGCTGAAATCCGTGAAAAAGTTCCTGAAATGGAGTTAGAAGTGTTTATCCATGGGGCATTGTGTATGGCATATTCTGGGCGCTGCTTGCTTTCGGGCTATATTAATAAGCGTGATTCAAATCAAGGGACATGTACTAATGCCTGCCGTTGGGAATATAAAGTTGCTGAGGGTAAAGAAGACGAAGTGGGGCAAATTGTACATAAATGTGAACCGATCTCGGTAAAACAAGTTGAACCAACATTAAGAATTGGTCAAACTACTAGTAAAGTATTTATGCTTGAAGAATCAGGTCGCCCAGGTGAATATATGCAAGCTTACGAAGATGAGCATGGTACATATATTATGAACTCAAAGGATTTAAGAGCAGTGGAATTAGTAGATGATTTAACAAAAATTGGTGTACATTCGCTCAAGATTGAAGGGAGAACTAAATCTTTTTATTATTGTGCAAGAACAGCACAAGTGTATCGCCAAGCTATTGATGCAGCGAGTGAAGGTAAGCCTTTTGATCCTCGCTTGTTACAAGAGCTTAATGCACTTGCTCATCGAGGGTATACGGAAGGATTTTTACGTCGCCATAAGCATGAAGAAATGCAAAACTACGAACATAGCCATTCAGTTTCGGAAAGGCAACAATTTGTTGGTGAGTTTAGTGGTGAGCGGTTAAATGGGTTGGCTGAAGTTATCGTAAAAAATAAATTCTCTGTTGGGGATAGCGTTGAAATGATGACGCCGAAAGGTAATAAAACTTTCACGATTGAGCGAATGGAAAACAAAAAAGGACAACCTGTTCCTGCTGGTTTAGGCGATGGCCATATTGTTTATATTCCGATTCCTGAAAAAATCGATTTAAATTATGCATTATTGATGCGTAATTTTGATTAGTTTGGTTAGGCATAAAAAATTGTTCGGGATGTCCGAACAGTTATATTAAACAGAATTCCTGGATTCAAACATGAAGTGCAATTTTAAACACGGTGGAGTGAAGAAAGTAGAAAGGTGATTTATACTAGCACCTTCGCACCACCACAGTTTGGAGATTGCTATGCATTATAATCACCTTTCTAGGAAGGAAAGATACCAGATTTTCGTATTATTACAAGCCGGAAAGAATAAAAAAGAGATAGCCCAGCTACTCAATAGACATCCTTCGACAATAAGTCGAGAGATAAAAAGAAACTCAAAACCTAATCAAGCCTATCAAGCACATGATGCGGTAAC
>NZ_LZHJ01000093.1:0-11097 GCF_001690815.1 Gilliamella sp. GillExp13
AAAAAATGGTTAAAAGCATCACCTTTGATAATGGAACCGAATTTAATTATCATCATGCTATTGAGTATTATTTAAACACCACCGTGTACTTTGCGGAGCCTTATAAAAGCTGGCAAAGAGGCACAAATGAAAACACCAATGGCTTAATACGTCAGTTTATACCTAAGTCAGCGGCCATTTCATTAGTTGACGACAAACAGATAAAGAAAATACAATATCTATTGAACACACGCCCAAGAAAACGGCATAAGTTTAAAAGCCCTGCCGATTTTTATTCTAAGGAGTTAAGAAGAATTGCACTTCATGGTGTAATCTAGGAAGTAAATGAAAATAATTTTTATGAATTTCAAAAAGTTAAGGCTAAAAAATTTTTTATTAATTTCAATGTAAAATAGTTTTGTAAATTTACTTTACAAAATTTTTATATAAAACCGATAAAATAGATTGGTATCTTTTTTCTATTCTGTTAAACTGAATACGGGTTTAATTCCCTATATTTCACTTTACCACTAAGGTGTTAATAACCTTAGTGGTATTTTTCTATTAAGATCAATGATAATGTAGGTTACTTGTACTTCTAATTTCAGCAATATCAATTGCATCAAACAGATAATGCTTTCCACAATAATCACAATGAATATCAATCTTACCCTCATTTTCCTTTAGGATTTCATCAATTTCATTAGCTGGTAAAGTCATTAAGCTATCTTCACAACGTTGACGTGAACATCTACACTTAAAAGTAATATCATGCGTTTCAAAAAGACGCACTTCTTCTTGATTATATAAACGATATAAAATCTCATCAGTGGAAAGTTGAAATAACTCATCACTAGTGATTGTCTCAGTTAAAGCGTTAAGATGTTCAAATGATTCAATTGTATTTTCATTAGCAGGTAAAACTTGCAATAAAATACCTGCTGCTATTGGCTTATTATTATGTACACCTGTTTTCACAAATAAACGAGTAGGAAGCTGCTCTGATTGCATAAAATAGTTTTCGATGCAACCAATAAGTGTATCTTTTTCTAACCCGACAATACCTTGATAACGCTCGCCATTTTTAGGTGTAATAGTAATAACGACATAGCCATTACCCACCATCTCTTTAAGTGTTGCATTATCAGCGATTTCACCGCTAATCCGAGCAACACCGCGTAGCTGCTGTTGATCATTACCATTAACAACTGCTAAAGATAATGCTCCATCGCCTTGTAACTGAACAGCAATATCGCCTTCAAATTTTAGTGTTGCAGTTAATAAACTAGTTACAACCAATAATTCACCAAGCAATTTTTGCACTGCTATTGGATAAGTATGATTATCTAAAATCGCTTGATATGTCTGTTCCAGTCGGGTAATTTCACCACGAATAGGGTGATTATCAAATAAAAAACGGTTCAAAGTATCCATATTAATCATTGCCATCTTTTTGCCTATCATATTTAAATTTAATCAAATTACGCCGTTCCTTTTTATCAGGCCGTCTATCTGGATGCGGCATTGTCAATGCATTAAGTTTACGCGCTTGCGCTATTTTTTCTCGTTTTGCAATACTGTCAGGAGTTTCTTGATAAAGTTGCTGGGCTTCAATGGCAGTTTTTCGTTGTTCACTAATGGCTAAAACCCGAACTGTTTTTTGATCAGAACCTTGGCGAAGCGTTAAGATTGCACCGACTTCAACAAGCTTACTTGGTTTGGTACGTTGGCCATTATAATGCACTTTGCCACCATCAACCATTTCTCGTGCTAACGATCGAGACTTATAAAATCTTGCCGCCCAAAGCCATTTATCTAATCTTACAAGCACTATTACTACCTCGTATTACTTATTATTGAGTTTTTAAGCTCAAATGAACATAATAACTTAAACATCTTAACGATGTTATATAAGGATGCTTTTGTAAAAAATCAATGCGTAAGATTAATGATATACTCATTCCCATTTGCCGAAAATTTACCTGAGAAATTAAATGGTTGTAATTTACCATGTAAATTAGCTGAGTAATTCATAGCATTTGGCGGTTGTTTTATCAATTTCCAATTTTCTAGTAGCGAACTTGTTACACCATAAGCATCAAATTGCAAAGATAGCGGTTCATTTTGCGATAAATCAACTTTTGCTCTCGACTCAATTATTCCTCCATTAGTTAAAGAACTAAAAGTTAATGAAGGATGGTTATCAGAATCAAATTTGAGAACAAGATCTGGATAACGAATATCTATTCGATTTAACGAAGCTTTTTCAGATTTCAAAAAAACAGTTCCTGAAAATAGTCCTAATTTTTGCGCTTTTGCTAAAGTGATATCTTTACCTGAAGCTTGAAAATTATATAAACTAAAAGGAAAATCGCTCTGCTTTCTAATTATCAAACTTTGAAAAATATTCAGCTTATCAAGCTTAATATTTCTAAAAATATTAGGTAACAGAGTCTGTCCCAAATTTTCAGGAATCTCATAGACAATATCCGCTAACATTAATTGATCTAGATGTAAGGTATTATCTTTCCACTTACCAGAAAAATTTATACTACCTTTATTCCATTTTGCTAATACTTTTTGAATTGTCGCTTCTTGGTTTTGAAATGATAATTGTGCTAATACCGACGAAAATAACTCATCATGCAAAACAAGTTCCTCAGCAGTAAAAATAAATGCCCCCTGTTCAAAATACCATTGCCCATCATAACGAAGATTCGTCGCTTCAATATTGCCTTTTTCCATTAAAAAATTGGGTAACTGAATACTACTTTCCTGTACTAATAATTGTTTGATTGTTAATTGTGGCAGAGCATAAAAATATTTATTAGAAAAAATATCATCAGTTGATTGAAAATGTATATTATGCAACTTTAATTGTTCAATATCTAAAATATTGTCAGCCTGTATTTTTAATTTACTAACAAAAAATCCTTCATTAATATTTCCACCTAAATTAGTAATGGTTGTAATACCATCTCGATAAAACCCTTGAATGAGCAAGGACTTTATTGGCATTTCATTCACTAAAGTTTCTTGTGAGGAAAAATCAAATCGATATTTATCTACCCCTGATGAAAAAAAAGGTTGAATCCCTCCATTGATTTTGAAGAAAGAAAGTTTGTCTTTTCCATTATTAGTCAAAATATTAACGGTTGAATTAACAAATTTTAGTGTGTTTGTTGAAAAAGCATAATGCTTGAATTGAGTATTATTAATAGTACCATTAATGACAGTAACATAATTAAAATGGCTTAATTGCCATAAATTACTTTTATCCAACCCTACAACTAATTTAGGAACATTAACAATCTCTTGATTATTATCATTGACAACAACATCATCAAAAACCAATTCATAAAAATTTGAAAAAGAGTGATGAACACTGCCGATTGAGATTGTATATGAACTTAATTTAGATAACTGATAACTAACTATTTTTGCTCCAAACGAAGTTTGTAAAATAAAATAAGACAACAATAAAAAAAACCAAACGATGGACAGAGAAATGATTATATAAAATCGGAATTGCCGCATAAATAAATGTAATTATTATAATGAACTACTAAATAGTTATATTACGATAACCGATTTTTATAAAAATATCATCTCATTTTCAGTATAAATGATTTGTTATTAAACTAACTTTACAGTTAATATATAAATATTCACTTTAACGTTTTTAAATAAACAAAAAACAATTAACTTTCTCTTTCTTTTGATTAAGATAAGGGATAATTATTTTTATTTACTAAAATAAGTAAAAACGGGAGATACCTAGATGAAACAAATCCCAATGACAGTAAAGGGAGCTGAACTATTACGAGCCGAATTAGAAGAGCTAAAAAATGTTAAAAGACCACAAATAACGGCAGCAATAGCAGAGGCAAGAGCTCATGGCGATTTAAAGGAAAACGCTGAATACCATGCAGCAAGAGAACAGCAAGGTTTTTGTGAGGGTCGTATTCAAGAAATCGAAGGTAAATTATCACAAGCTCAAATTATTGATATTACTAAAGTAAAAAATACTGGTCGTATTATTTTTGGCGCTACAGTAACAGTAATAAATATTGAAACGGACGAAGAGACAACATATCGCATAGTCGGTGATGATGAAGCTGACTACAGACAAAATCTAATTTCAGTCAACTCACCTATTGCCAGAGGGTTAATTGGCAAAGAAGATGGTGATACAGTACAAATTAAAACCCCAGGGGGTGATGTAGAATTTGATATTGTTAAAATTGAATATATCTAATTATTAAATAAACCACTTACAAAAGCAGATGATAAATGTAACAGGGCTAAGCCCTGTTACATTTATTTAGGTAGGGAAATTTTCTTATCTTCGCTTGGTCTAAAAATAGTGAAATTAGAACCAACCAATTGCACTGCTAACGCTTTTGTTTCGCGTACAATTGCATCACAAATAAGTCTTTTTGTTTCACGATCTTCAGCAGAAACCTTAATTTTAATCAACTCATGGAAATTTAAAGCATTGTCAATCTCGGCAAGTACACCCTCGGTAAATCCATTAGCCCCAATCATCACTATAGGTTTTAAATGATGAGCTTCACTTTTTAAATACTGTTTTTGTTTATTCGATAAATTCATTAAATTTTTATCACATTAAGTTGTAATTTTGCTATTCTACCCTTATATATGTTTGTAATCAATGAAGTGACCTTTTACATTAAGGAATTTATTAGTTGTGAGTAATAAAAAACGCTCAGCAAGTTCAACACGTTGGCTCAATGAGCATTTTAATGATCGCTTTGTACAACAAGCACACAAAAAAGGGCTCCGATCTAGAGCTTGGTTCAAACTTGAAGAAATTCAAAAAAGTGACAAATTATTTAAGCCGGGAATAACGGTTGTTGATTTAGGTGCAGCCCCAGGCGGTTGGTCACAATATGTCGCGTCGCTTATCGGCAACAAAGGGCGTATTATTGCCTGTGACTTACTTCCCATGGATCCCATTGTTGGCGTTGACTTTCTTCAAGGCGATTTTCGGGATGAAGCAGTTTTAAAAGCGTTACTTGAACGGGTTGGCAAAGAAAAAGTCCAAGTAGTCATGTCAGACATGGCACCAAATATGAGTGGGCAACCCGCAGTTGATATACCAAGAGCAATGTATTTAGTTGAACTAGCGTTAGACATGTGTAAAGACGTGCTTGCTCTTAATGGTAATTTTATTGTTAAAGTGTTTCAGGGTGAAGGATTTGAAGAGTACCTAAAGCAAGTCCGTTCAATGTTTAAAACGGTCAAAATTCGTAAGCCTGAAGCCTCACGAACACGATCTCGAGAAGTTTATATTGTTGCAATGGGTATGAAGTAGCCAGTTGTATAATTTTGTAGTACCATACTTTGTTAAATTTAGTCGTAACTGTTAATTTTTATGAGAGGTTTTTCTTTTGAACGACATGATAAAGAATTTACTGATCTGGGGAATTATCGCTGTAGCATTGATTGTTGGATTTAGCCAATTCAGCGCAATATCTAATAGTGGACCTCAAGTCAATTATACCCAATTTAATTCCGATATCGCAGCTGGTAATCTCCAAGAAGTGCATATTAACGGACGAGAAATTGTTGCCACAACTAAAAATAAAGGCAATTACACTACATATATCCCTTACCTTGATGGAAAATTAATAGATGATTTATTGGCCAATAAAGTACCTGTTTATGGTAAACCTGATGAAAGGCCAAACTTAATCACCAGCATTCTTATTTCTTGGTTTCCTATGATTTTACTTATTGGTTTTTGGCTCTTTATGATGCGCCAAATGCAAGGTGGTGGTAAAGGTGGACCAATGTCAGTTGGTAAAAGTAAAGCAAAAATGCTAACGCCAGACCAAGTCAAAACAAAATTTACCGATGTTGCCGGAAGCGAAGAAGCAAAACAAGAAGTCACCGAAGTTGTCGACTTTTTGCGTGATCCAGGTAAGTATCAAAAATTGGGTGGGCGCATACCAAAAGGGATTTTAATGGTAGGACCTCCTGGAACAGGTAAAACTTTACTAGCAAGAGCTATTGCAGGTGAAGCCAATGTACCTTTTTTTAGCATTTCAGGTTCTGACTTTGTTGAGATGTTTGTGGGAGTGGGGGCTTCGCGAGTGCGAGATCTCTTTGAACAAGCACGTAAACACGCACCTTGTATTATCTTTATTGACGAAATTGATGCCGTCGGACGCAAGCGTGGTGCTGGCTCAATGGGAGGTCATGATGAACGAGAACAAACATTAAACCAAATGTTGGTTGAAATGGATGGGTTTGAGGCTAATAGCGGCATTATTATCATCGCGGCAACTAACCGAGTTGATATTTTAGATTCGGCGTTACTCCGTCCTGGACGTTTTGACCGCCAAGTACAAATTGGTTTACCAGACATGAAAGGTCGTGAACAAATTCTTGCCGTTCATGTACGCAAAGTTCCGTTAGGTTCTGATGTCAACTTATCGGTATTAGCTCGTGGCACACCAAATTACTCTGGTGCAGAACTTGCTAATTTAGTTAACGAAGCAGCTTTATTTGCTGCACGTCGAAACAAACGAGTAGTTACCATGGAAGAATTTGAGGAAGCCAAAGACAAAATCAATATGGGAACTCAACGCCGTTCATTATCTATGACGAAAGAACAATTAACTAATACTGCTTATCACGAGGCTGGACATGCGATTGTTGGCTATCTTGTGCCAGATCATGATCCACTTCATAAAGTAACTATTATCCCTCGTGGGCGCGCATTAGGTGTAGCATTCTTTTTACCTGAAGGTGACCAAATTAGCCAAAGTCGAACTCAATTAGAATCAAAAATTTCTACCGCTTATGCTGGCCGAATTGCTGAAGGATTAATCTTTGGTGAAGATAAAATTACGTCGGGGGCATCGAGTGATATTCAATATGCATCTAATGTTGCTCGAGCAATGGTAACCCAATGGGGATTCTCAGAACGTTTACCACCTGTATTATTTGAGTACGAAGAATCATCTTATGGGCCATTGAAAAAAATCTCAGATAGTACAGCTCAAATTATTGATGAAGAAGTTGACACTATTATTCAACGTAACTATCAACGTGCAAAAACGATCCTAACTGAAAATATTGATATTCTTCACGCCATGAAAGATGCACTGTTAAAATATGAAACAATCAATAAACAACAAATTGATGAACTTATGAATCGTCAACCGGTCACACCACCTGATGGTTGGACGGAAAGCGATGAAAAAGCAGCAAATGGAGGTAGTGATACACCACTACAATCAAAAAGTTAATTTCTTTAATAATATATAACGCGCTTACAGCGCGTTTTTTATCGGTAAACTAAAAATAGCTTATCAATAAATTGCAGGAATAAAGCAACGATTATATTGAAAATTTCACTTTAATTATGCTTAATAATTTTGAAGATCATTTAAACAACTGCATCACTAATTTTAATCAAATAGGGCTTTTAATCATGGAAATACATTTTCAAAATCATGTGATAGATCTTTCATTTCCACAAGTGATGGGCATCGTTAATATGACGCCAGATTCATTTTCTGACGGTGGTAATTATAACAACCTTGATGATGCTATGCGTCGAGTTGACCGTATGATCCAAGCTGGTGCAACATTTATTGATATCGGCGGCGAATCAACACGCCCTGGTGCAACTGAAGTGTCTGTCGATGAAGAGCTTAACCGTGTTATTCCATTAGTTGAAAAAATTGCCCGTTATTTTGATGTTTGGATTTCGGTTGATACATCAAAACCACAAGTCATGACCGAATCGGCCAAAGCAGGAGCCCATCTAATTAATGATATTAGAGCTTTAACAGAACCAGGTGCGGTTGAAGCAGCTGCACAAACAGGATTGCCTGTTTGCATTATGCATATGCAAGGAGACCCTAAAACTATGCAAAATGCGCCATACTATGAGCTAGATATCTATCAAGAAGTTGATAATTTTTTTACAAAACAGATCCAACGCTGCATAAATGAGGGTATTGACCGTCAAAAAATCATACTCGACCCTGGTTTTGGATTTGGTAAAACACTAATGCACAATTACCGGCTATTAGCAACACTTGAACGCTTTCACCATTTAAACCTTCCTTTATTAGTAGGCATGTCCCGAAAATCCATGATAGGACAAGTATTAAATGTACCACCGCAAGAACGTACACTCGGTAGTGTTACATGTGCAGTAATTGCGGCGATGAAAGGAGCAAAAATTATTCGCGTACACGATGTAAAGGAAACTTTCAATGCATTAAGAATTGTACAAGCAACACTTGCAGAACAAGATTCCTTTTGAAATTGTAAAATCGTTGTATTTCTCCAAATAAACTTGTTCATATATGAGATTGATTTTAGTTAATTTATATCTAATTATTTTTTAGTGAAATTAAATGATTATAAAGTAATTTCATTTAATATTTAGTTTTTATAATTAAAAATAATAGAATGAAAAATTATCGTTTTATTTTAATTTTTTATTGTTTAATGAATTTCTCTATGCTATATTGTGTTCACTTTTTATAAAACGAAAGGATTTAAAAATGAACACTGATATGACTAAAACTTATTCTCGATTAAATCTATATTGTAAATTTATGGCATTGTTAATGGTTATTCCTATTTTAAGTACGTTAATTGGAGCACTATCACCCTTACTATTTTATTTTTTTAATATTGCCAATATTGGACTTGATTCTGGTGGATACTCTTTTTTTGTCTCAAGTGTAGTTGAAAATGTCGATCCTGAAAATTTATCCATCTGGCAAGCAACATTGGCTACATTGATAGATACCTTATCTATACTTATTTTAGCTTATGCTTTTTATCAACTTAGATTACTCCTTTTAAATTACAGCCAATCTGAATATTTTTCAGAAACATCGACTAACCATTGTTATATTTTTGGAAAAATGTTAGTTATTTGGTCAATATTAGGTATTTTATCTGAACCTGTATTAACGTTAATTTTGACTTTTAATAAAGATCCTTCAGAACGTTATATTTCTTTTTCATTTACTAGCGAAGATATCATGACATTATTCCCTGCGATTAGTATTATGCTCATTGGTCAAATACTAAAAAAGGCCTGCCAACTAGCTGAAGAAAATAAACAATTTATTTAAAAGGAGTCATATGTGCCAATTATAATAAATTTAGACGTAATGCTTGCTAAGCGTAAAGTTAAATCAAAAGATCTAGCGGTAGCAGTTGGTATTACAGAACAAAATTTATCATTACTTAAGCAAGGTAAAGTAAAAGGATTTAGACTAGCAACACTCGAAGCAATCTGCAAACATCTAGATTGCCAACCGGGTGATATACTAGAATATACGAACGAAGAATAACTTATTGCAAGTAATTCTGCCTCTCGTGCGTGAATTAAGGCTGTATCAAAAAAAAGGTATATTACGATCGGATTGAGAGATTAATAACCCAATTTCCGTATAGCCTAAAATAACACCTTCTGCGCCATTTATAAAAAGTTGAATTACCCATGCCATATTTACGGCAGAGTTCCTTGACAGGAATACCTGCTTCAGCTTCTTTTAAAATAGCGACGATTTGATGTTCAGTCATTTTTTTCATCATTAAATCCCCTTTTACTTTTATCATAGAGAATTTTCTACTTTTTTGCTGTACTATTTTAGGGGAGAGTTACAGTTCAACATATCCATATACGCATCTATTCCATATTGTCTTTGATAGGCATCGTCATGATAGGCAAAATCCATTCTGACTGGATATAACTTCCCATAACTTGTAAGTAACGATCTATGATGAGCTCTTAGCTTATTTAGTATTAGGTCATAGTAGTTGTCCATTTTTTATTCCTTTATATGAATTGGATCTATATCAATTATCCTGTTTTGTTGACTGATTTGTATAAACGTATTTTTTTAAGATTCATAGTGATTTTCCAAAATGAAGGAAATGTTTTTTTGGGGTTACTAAATAAGGGAAGAAATTAAAAATTTATTCAGACCAAGTGTTCTAGGTTTTCCTCGATGACTTGGAGGTGGGATTTCACTTAAAAATAGACAATCGCTATAACACTTTTTAAAAAATGATTTTTGTTCTGTTTTAGCTAAATAACTAAGCATATAACAAACCGAATGAAACGCTTCATCATCGTGATGATTTATCATCCTTAGCCCATTAATACGATAATTATTCCGCTGGCAATCATACAAATAACCTTTAGTCAGTTCATACCATGCACGTTCCAGTGCAACGTAAATAGGATAGTATTTTTGTCTTTTTTGACCATTTACATAAAAAACAGAATGAAAATGGATATGTTCATTCTGATTAAATTCCATAACAACAGCATACCCTATAATATCAAGTTCAAATTGCATAGCTTGATAAAGGAAGTACATTATTTCTTTTTTGGTTGTTTCAATATCAGTATTGAACTCATCATCTTTAGCATAATGAATGTCGATTCGAATCGGTAAAATTTTTGAGTATCTATCTTGTAGATTATTTAGGTGTGCAATGAGTTGATCATTGAGTTGTTTATTAATAGTAAAATTTTTATTTTGCATTTAGTTGCTCCTTATCAAATTAGAGTTATTTGATAAGGAGCAAGATTATTTTTTTACTGTTTTAGTAACTGATGGTTTACTCAGATAGTCTGTTATTGGTGTTATTTATCTAATAATTTTCTTTTATATAATAATATTAATTAACCTTTAATGATTATTTTTTTATCTTGTCTTTAGTCTCAATAAAACATCGAAAACATTCGATAAAAATTAATATTTGACTTTGTAAAATAGTGAAACGCTAACGTAAGAATCTTATTCTCATAAAACGATCAATTCATCAGAATATGAATGGGTGGAGATGAATACTGCATAATTATCTTATGATCAAACAACCAGCGTAATGTAAATAAATATTTACAAAAAGAATAAAGTAGTAACGGTATTAATTGAAAGTAATAGTACAAATAATGAACACATAATCACTTGGCAAGCAATTCTCTATAATCCTTGCAAACAAAGGCTTTAAAGCCATTTTATGGATACACGTCATTATCGAACCAAATGTATCCGGGTTTGTATCCGAAATCGTGCTTGATTTGGGGTGATTTCAGTTGAA
>NZ_LZHJ01000094.1:0-18037 GCF_001690815.1 Gilliamella sp. GillExp13
TAATAAAGCATGAGGTATTTTTCAACTTGGCGCCATACCGAAGACTCTATTGGCTTACCATTACCGCTGTTTTTTCGCCTTTTCCTAGCTAGGGTTACCGCATCATGTGCTTGATAGGCTTGATTAGGTTTTGAGTTTCTTTTTATCTCTCGACTTATTGTCGAAGGATGTCTATTGAGTAGCTGGGCTATCTCTTTTTTATTCTTTCCGGCTTGTAATAATACGAAAATTTGGTATCTTTCCTTCCTAGAAAGGTGATTATAATACATAGCAATCTCCAAACTGTGGTGGTGCGAAGGTGCTAGTATAAATCACCTTTCTACTTTCTTCACTCCACCGTGTTTAAAATTGCACTTCATGTTTGAATCCAGGGTTTTTAATGAAAATATACTGGAGCGTTTATAAATAAAGCAAAGGAATCTGTAAAGTTAAATTAAATAATCCACTCTATTTTTTGCTTATTTAAATAGAGTGGATTGTTATATTAGTTTTATTTAATTTGGTTCTTATTTTATACTAATTGACTAAACAAGTTTTTCATCTCATCGGCAATTTTTTCGGCCTGAGTACCAACAATAATTTGTACACCTGTTTTACCGAGTTTGATCACAGCCATCGCGCCAAGTGCTTTAGCTGCTTGTTCATCAACTAATTCTGAATCATTTACACCTAAACGCAAACGTGTAATACAAGAGTCAATGTTAGTTAGGTTTCCTTTCCCACCAACAACCGCTAGATATTGTTCAGCAAGTTTAGATGTATCTCCAATGACTTGTTTTTTCTGGGTACTTTCAGTTGACGAAACAGTCGTATCTTCATCTTCACGGCCTGGGGTTTTAAGGTTGAATTTTACAATTACAAAACGGAATGCTACATAGTAGACCACAAAGAATACTAGACCTTGAAGGATCAACATATACCAATGGACAGCAAGCGGATTACGGCTTGAAAGTAACATATCGACTAAGCCAGCGCTAAAGCCAAATCCTGCTATCCATTGCATTGCTGCTGCAATATAAAGTGAAATACCCGCTAAAATCGCATGTAAAACATAAAGTACAGGTGCAACAAACATAAAAGCAAATTCAAGCGGTTCGGTTACACCAGTAAAAAATGCAGCAAAAGAAGCAGCTAACATGATTGATGCAGTTTTATCTTTATTGCCTTTTTTAGCCGTATGATACATAGCTAGTGCTGCACCAGGCAGACCAAACATCATAACAGGGAAGAATCCAGCTTGGTAACGACCTGTAATTCCAACTGTAGCTAAACCGTCTTCAATTGATTTTTGCCCACCTAGGAAGTTAGGAATATCGTTGATACCAGCTACGTCGAACCAGAATACTGAGTTTAAGGCATGGTGTAAACCAACAGGAATAAGTAAGCGGTTAAAGAATCCATAAATACCAGCACCCACAGATCCTAATTCTTTAATATATTTACCAAAAGCAACTAGTGCGTCATAAATAGTTGGCCAGATAAAATATAAAACAGCTGAAACTAATAGCATCACAACTGAAACAACAATTGGTACTAGTCTTTTTCCACTAAAAAAAGATAGTGCTTTATGTAATTCAACCCGACTAAAGCGATTGTAAAGTTCGGCTGCAATAATACCAACAAGAATACCAATAAATTGATTGTTTATTTTACCATATGCAGCAGGAACTTGCTTTAACCAGTCATCTGCTTTTGTGTCAATACCATTAAATAATGCAATAGAATTTGGAGAAAGTAAGGTGGTTACCACTAAAAAACCAACTAAACCAGAAAGTGCAGCTGCGCCATCTTTATCTTTAGACATTCCATAAGCAACACCAATAGCAAATAAAATTGGCATATTATCGATAATAGCACCACCCGATTTAATTAAAAAGGCGGCAACAATACTATTTTGCCCCCAGCCATTAGGATCGATCCAATACCCAATCCCTAGTAGTATTGCAGCAGCAGGTAGAACTGCTACAGGCACCATCAATGAACGCCCGATACGTTGCATATAAGCTAAAATTCCCATAAGTTTAACCTCATATAGTTATTAGGGGTATATAATAAAAAGTAATAAAATTTTACATCTTTAAGCGATGATAATTAAGTATTATTATTTCACTCTATATTATTTATTTTACTTCGCAAATTAATTATTCTTTTTTTTGTGATTTAAATCACCATTTTTTTTGATTAATTAGTTTAATATAGTAAAATAAAGACAACATATTTTATTTCAAGAAAAAAGTTTTTTAATTATATCACAAGAGGTAACAGCACATGAGACTTATTCCTTTAGAAAATGCACAAGAAGTCGGTGCCTGGGTTGCACAGCGCATTGTTAATAAAATTAATGAGTTTAAACCTACCGCAGATCGTCCATTTTTATTGGGGCTGCCAACAGGTAGTTCACCATTAGTTATGTATCAACAATTGATTAAACAATATAAAGCAGGTAATGTTAGCTTTAAGCATGTTGTAACCTTTAATATGGATGAATATGTTGGTATTCCAGAAGAGCATCCTCAAAGTTACCACACATTTATGTACGAAAATTTTTTCAATCATATTGATATTGATAAGAACAATATCAATATATTAAATGGTAATGCACCAGATATTGATCAAGAGTGCCGTCAATATGAAGCGAAGATCAAAGCTTACGGTAAAATTAATATCTTTGTTGGGGGGGTAGGTCAAGATGGACATATCGCTTTTAATGAACCGGGATCTTCACTTTGTTCACGTACACGCATAAAAACATTAACTGAAGATACACGCATTGCTAATTCTCGCTTTTTTGATAATGATGTGAATCAAGTACCAAAACATGCGTTAACCATTGGTGTTGCAACTTTAATGGATGCACAGGAAGTTATTTTATTAGTTTGTGGTCATAATAAAAGTTTAGCATTACAAGCTGGTGTTGAAGGGTCTGTTAATCACCTTTGGACTGTCACTGCGCTACAAATGCATCCTGCATCAATTATTGTTTGTGATGAACCAAGTACTGATGATCTTAAAGTGAAAACACTAAAATATTTTAAACAAATGGAAGCTGATAATCTTAAAGTGACCGTTTTATAAAGGATAATTCAATGTATGCATTAACAAATTGCCGTTTTTATACAGGTTATGAAATCCTTGATAACCACGCTGTTATTATTGATGGTGATAAAATTACAAAAGTCTGTAAACAAAACGAATTACCTACAGATATCAAAATTGAAAATCTACAAGGCGCAATTGTGGCCCCTGGATTTATTGATATCCAAGTTAATGGATGTGGTGGTGTACAATTTAATGAAACGCTTGATGCACTAAGCGTTGAAACATTACAAGCCATGCAGGCCACAAATCTTATTTCTGGTTGTACTAGCTATTTGCCTACGTTAATTACATCAACTGATGAATTTATGATAAAGGCAGTTAACGTGATGCGTGAATACTTAGCTACGCATCCTAATCAAGCACTTGGGTTGCATCTTGAAGGACCTTATATCAGCCCTGAAAAAAAGGGAATTCATGACGAAAATATTATTCGACAGCCGTCACAAGAAATGATTGATTTCCTTTGTGAAAATGCTGATGTAATTAAAATTATAACTTTAGCACCAGAAAAAGTTGAAAGTCATTTCATTAAGCAATTGGTTAACGCAGGTATTCATGTATCTGTTGGGCATTCGAATGGTCACTACGATGATTGTCGTCGTGGATTTAACGATGGCATTCGTTTAGGTACTCACCTATTTAATGCCATGCCTTATATTTCTGGACGCGAACCTGGCGTAGTTGGCGCAATTTATGATGAACCTGAAGTTTATGTAGGCATTATTGCTGATGGTCAACATGTCAGTTGGGCAAATATTCGCAATAGTCACAAAATAAAACAAAATCATTTAATTTTAGTTACTGATGCAATGTTACTTGCAGGTTCTAATTTAGAATCAGGCGTATTTGCAGGCAAAACCATTTATTATAAAGATGGCCGCTGTATTGATGAAAATGGCACACTTGGTGGTTCAGCATTAACTATGATTGATGCAGTAAAAAATGCTGTTGAATATGTAGGTATTGCATTAGATGAAGCATTAAGAATGGCAACACTTTATCCTGCCAAAGCAATCGGTGTGGATAAAGATCTTGGTAGTATTTGTGAGGGTAAAATTGCGAACCTTGTTGTATTTAATCGTGACTTTACAATAATTAAAACTATTGTTAATGGAGAAGTGAGTCGCTAGAATATCAGATAGTTAATGAAAAATATTGAGTAATATATGAAATTTAATTATCTGAACTTAGTTGGCAACGCTGAATTAATCAAACAGCTAAATTATGCAATGATTTACCGTTTGATTGTTCAGCAAGCACCTGTTTCTCGTATTCAATTGGCCGAAATCAGCCAATTAGCCCCTGCAAGCATTACCAAAATAACCCGTCAACTTCTTAAAAAAAAATTAATTAAAGAAGTTGATGCACAACAATCAACGGGGGGACGGCCTGCAGTTTCAATCGAAGCTAAGTTTGAATATTACCAAGCAATTGCCGTACAATTAAGTCGATCTCACGTCACAATAGAGCTTTTTGATTTAGGGGCTAAATGCCTTATGTCAAAAAAATGCTCACTTACCAATTTTACTCAACAACAAGTTCAAGATTATCTAATTATATTAATTAAAGAATTTATTCAGTTGAATAGCAAAAAAATAAAACATTTAGTTGCAATATCTATTGTACTCCCTGGCTTGATTGACTCAGTTAATGGCATTGTTCGATACACCCCACATATTCAAGTAGAAGAATGGGCTTTAGGCGAGATACTGCAAAAGGAATTCAATGTATCTATTTTTGTAGGAAATGATATTCAAAGTCTAGCATTAGCTGAAAGTTATTTTGGTTCAACACAACATGTTGATGATTCTATTTTAATCCGTGTACATCGCGGGGTAGGCTCTGGTGTTATCGTTAATCAACAGTTGCTTACAAACCACAATCAAAGCGCTTGTGAAGTTGGGCACATTCAAGTAGATACATTAGGTGAACGTTGCCATTGTGGTAACTTCGGCTGCTTGGAAAACAGAGTTGTAAATAAAGCAATTGAATACCGAGCTAAACAGATGATTGAGCAAGGTTATGCATCAAAGTTAATATTAGAAAACTGTGATATATATCATATCTGTCAGTATGCTAATCAAGGCGATGAACTAGCTATTAAGTTAGTTAAGGATGCAGGTGAAAATCTTGGTAGAGCAGTTGCAATTATGGTTAACATCTTTAACCCTCAACGAATTGTGTTAGCAGGAGAACTTACCAAGTCGCCCGAAATACTATTAACTGCTGTTAATAGTGCATTAAATGCTCAAAGTTTAGAGGGATTACGGAAAAACCTGACTATCACTTGTTCTTCCCTTAACGATAGCTCAGCAATTGGCGCATTTGCATTAGTGCAGCAAGCTTTATTTAATGGATCACTATTAGTGGCGTTGTTGAATGATAAAGAACCATAATCTATTGTTATAAAAAACCGATAAATCGGTTTTTTATATTTTATTTTTAATTAGGCCAAAATGCATAACATTCTACGTAATGGTTCAGCCGCCCCCCATAATAATTGGTCACCAACAGTAAAAGCTGAAAGGTAATCTTTGCCCATATTCAATTTACGTAAGCGCCCAACAGGTGTTGTTAAAGTGCCTGTTACTGCTGCAGGGGTAAGTTCACGCATCGAAAGATCACGATCATTCGGCACGACTTTTACCCAATCATTATGAACTGCAAGCAGTTTTTCAATTTCAGGAACGCTGATATCTTTTTTCAATTTAATGGTAAAAGCTTGGCTATGACAACGTAGTGCTCCAATACGAATACAAAGCCCATCAACCGGAATAACTTGATTGGTACCTAAAATTTTATTGGTTTCGGCTTGCCCTTTCCACTCTTCTTTACTTTGTCCATTATCTAGCGCTTTATCGATCCAAGGAATTAAACTTCCTGCTAATGGCACACCGAAATTATCAGTTGGTAAACTACCATCACGCATTTTTTGGGTCACTTTTCTCTCAATATCTAAAATAGAAGAATGGGGATCTTGTAACTCTTTTGCCACCTCAGCATTTAGCATCCCCATTTGGGTGAGCAATTCACGCATATGACGTGCGCCACCACCAGAAGCAGCTTGATAAGTTGAAACGGAAATCCAATCAATAAGGTTTTCAGCAAATAAACCACCAAGAGACATTAACATTAAGCTTACAGTACAGTTACCACCTACAAAGGTTTTAATACCTTTATCTAACGCAGTATCAATGTTATCTTTGTTCACTGGATCAAGCACGATAATTGCGTCATCTGCCATACGTAAAGTCGATGCTGCATCAATCCAATAACCCTGCCAACCTGTTGCACGTAATTTTGCGTAAATCTCTGAGGTATAATCACCACCTTGGCAAGTGACAATAATATCTAATGCCTTTAAAGCATCAATATTATCTGCGCTTTGTAATATACCTGTTTTTCCACCGAAGATAGGAGCTGCTTGACCTGCTTGAGAAGTAGAAAAGAAAACAGGATTAATATAATCAAAATCGTGTTCTTCAACCATACGTTGCATAAGAACAGAACCTACCATTCCACGCCATCCTACAAAACCAACATTTTTCATAATTTATTCCCAATAAATAGAGGTTATATAAAGAGATATTTTTATCTATTAAAACAAAATATCACCATAAAACAAGTAAGATAAGAATAATTTTTGTAGGTAGGAATATAATAACATGCCGTTATATATTAAAAAGACAAAACAAACACAATAACGAACAGAAAAACAAAATCTCAACTAAATGAACGAGCTTTTTATTTAAAAATGGTCGGCGAGAGAGGATTCGAACCTCCGACCCACTGGTCCCAAACCAGTTGCGCTACCAAGCTGCGCTACTCGCCGTTAGATTTTATATTTCATAAAATGGGGTGGCTAATGGGATTCGAACCCACGACAACTGGAATCACAATCCAGGGCTCTACCAACTGAGCTATAGCCACCATAGAAGTAGGACGAAATATTACGCATAAAAAATAACATTGTCCAGTAATTTTTTTTAAAAATATGCTGATTGCTTATATTAAAATCGCTAAAAGCCTAATATTTTAGCGTTAAGCAAATATTTATGTTTTATGCGACATGATATCAATAATCTGTGTGTCAATTATTTTCATACTTTGACTAACAATTGCACCAAGATTATTGATTGATGTTTCCACGCTATCACAAACAATACCTTCTTTACCTGTCACTCTAACTTGGCTTAATGCCATTAATACTGCTTTAAATCCAGAAGATACTGAAGTTGATACTTTCATTGCGCAACTGTTTGAAGCGCCATCACAAATAATACCAGATAAATCGCCAATCATACTACAAATAGCCATACCAATAGGCTCATGATACCCAACCACCGATTGCACCAATGGCAGCCGCAATAGGTAACTCAACCATACCGGTACCTGACACAGTTACCTCCGTACCATTTTTCATTAAATTAGGCAAAACATAAGCGTCAATTTTTTCAATAATTTTGTTGCTACTATGTTGCATCGCAATAGTTGCAACCAAAGATATGGGCTCAGTACAACCAACTGCAGGTAAAACTTCATGTTTTACCAATTGAATTAATTGCTGCCATATTACTTGTTGTTCCATTTTTTATCTCCATATTAACTTTAGTAATGTTAAATGGTGAAACATTTAATGTTAAGTAAGCAGACTATTTTAGTCTATCTTACTTAAGAATTGAATAATGCCTATTTACAACCATTAGAAAGTAATATGATAGTTATTGTCAAAAGATATATTAAAACATATAGTTATATCTGAAACCTTTTTACATTATTTAATAGTAAATTAAATAATCAGGAATAGTTTAAAATATGTAATATTTTAGTAAAAGAACCTGACTTTTTTTATATTATTGCAATAATATAAAAACCTATAATTAGATAACAATGGCGATTGCGATTATGATAAATATTTTATTAATAGATGATGATATTGAATTATCACAAATGCTTAGCGAATATTTGACTAATGAAGGTTTTAATATCAAAAGTGTTTATTTAGGTAAAGATGGTATTGATGAAGCGCTATCAGGTAAATATCGTGCAGCAATCTTAGACGTGATGTTACCAGATATTAATGGTATTGATGTCCTGAAAAGCATCCGTCAACAATGTAATATGCCTGTTATTATGTTAACTGCTAAGGGTGATAATATTGATCGCGTTTTGGGTTTGGAATTAGGTGCTGATGATTACATTCCAAAACCATGTTATCCGCGTGAATTATTAGCAAGATTACGTGCAGTTTTACGACGTTTTGATGAACGTTCGGTCGAAATGGTTGATGATAAAAAATATCATTTTAATGGTTTAATGTTAGATCTACCTCAACGGCTTTGTACGTGGAATGGACAAGTAATTGATTTGACATCAACCGAGTTTAATTTATTAGTTTTATTAGTGAAACATAGCGAGCGAGTAGTAACTAAAGAAGAATTATCTGAAATTGGGCTTGGTCGAGCAAGAGAACTTTATGATCGTAGTGTTGATGTCCATATCAGCAATATTCGCCAAAAATTACATCAAGTTGCACAAAATGATGTGACAATAGAGACGATTAGAGCCGTCGGTTACCGTATTCGTTAACAAACAAATAGGCTTGACATGAATCATCGATTATTCTGGAAAATACTTATTACGTTTGGGGTAATCTTTTATCTTACCTTCCAATTGACTTGGATTGCGTTTTCTATTTATGTAGAAAATAAAAATCAAAGATTTCTCAATCATATGCCCACGAAAGTCGATATGATTGCCCAGTTATTACATGTAGCTGGTGAAGATGAAACGCTTAATTTCATAGCACATTTACCTGAGCGAGAAAGAACGTTACTGTCAATAAAATTAGTTTCTCCATTGAATGATCAAGTTAATATTTTAACCGATGAATTAGAAACACCTACATATGCTTATCAACGCATGACCGTCGCTCCTGACGGAACTCTTTATTCTGTTTCATTTAAAGAGGATAAAGAGGATCATGTTAAAAAGGCATTGTTCAACATGCCCTTGCCCATCGTATTAATGGGTATATGTGTTGGACTTGTTTTTAGCCTCTTTCTAGCATGGAATTTAACTAGACCGATGAGGTTATTAAGGCAAGGTTTTTTCAAGGTATCTCAGGGAGATCTTTCTGTCAGATTATTCAATAAACTAAAACCTAGGCGTGACGAACTTAGCGAATTAGGTAAAGATTTTGATATGATGGTTGAGCAACTTAATATATTACTTTCTGATCGTCAGTCTCTCCTTCATGATGTTTCTCATGAACTTAGAACTCCGCTTGCTCGATTGCAACTAGCAATTGGACTTGCTCAACAAAATAAACAAAATATTGATACATCTTTAGCTAGAATAGAGTTAGAGTCAGAACGTTTAGATCAGTTAATTGGCGAAATTCTAAATTATTCTCGTGCTGAAATGAATAATCGCACTGATGAATATTTTGATTTAAAAGACTTAATAAGTGTAGTAATCAATGATGCTAATTATGAAGCTAATCACCAGTTAATTGAAGTACATTTTACTTTATCATCTATTACTCATCCAATTGTTAAAGGTAATTCAGAACAAATACGTCGTGCTATTGAAAACATTATCCGAAATGCTATTCGCTTTTCAAAAGCTGAGCAAGCCGTAGAAGTTTCATTAAAAGAAACAGGTAAGTATTTACAAATTGAAGTTAAAGATCGAGGTCCTGGTGTTGAAGAAAATAAGTTATCAAGTATTTTTGAACCATTTGTCCGTATTCAATCTCCACAATTAGGTAAAGGTTATGGCCTAGGACTGGCTATTGCTAGAAAGACCGTCATTATGCATAACGGTACTATCCAAGCATCTAACCGTGATGGTGGGGGCCTTATTGTAACAATATGTTTGCCTTATTGGAGAAAACATTAATAATAAAAATATATTAATAACAATCAGCATTCACAGTTAATACATACTCTTTAACTAGACTTTCTAGCTTGATTTTATCGTGTCCTATGAAACTTAAAGCTTTCATGATAGCTTCTGGATCTCTTTCCAATACAGTTTTGTATTGGTCAATATATTGACTAGCAATAGGTCTATATGACCAGTGCCATTCTTCAGGTTGATATCCTCCTTTGCGTCCTTCATTAAAAGCTTGGCAAAATCCATATTTAGGCAGATTTTTTTGAAGCCATTTATATAGAATAATGCCTTTTTTATCATCCTTAAAATATGTTGATGAAACGCTGGTAATATCAATATCTGTTCCCCAATGATGCCTTGATGTGCCAGGCATAGACGAAAATTTTAGAATTTCTTCAGCAATTTTTTCTGGGTCATTTATTTTAGCTGATAAAGCATCCCATTTCCGTTGCCAAATACCGTTTTGGTAAGTATAATTTCGCGTTGCACTTACTATGATAAAAGGAATATCTGGATGAACTTTTTTAAAGTCATTGTAGGCTTTTATAAGTTGTTCGGTTGGTTCTTTTTGTAGATACATTCCTTTTTTATTAACAGGTAGTATAGTTGAGTCTAACGCAATAAAACCATTATCTTTTTTTTCGTCAAACTGTCCAATCAGTTTATTTAATGTGATCTGTTGTGCCATGGTAAAAGTAGGAAATAGAAGTAAAGATAATTTTAAAGTCAAACCACCTATTTTTTCTAACATTGTTGATTTCTTCATCTTTCAAGCATTGCCAATATTCTATATAGCCAGATTAAGTTAAAAGCAGTATAATCCTTTTCCTAAAAAAAGAAATAGCCATAATGTGTAAAAACGAGGCCTTATGTTAACAACATCTACATCTAATACGTCTCAAAATTGTTTAGACGCTGCCAATACAATGAATCTTAATACAACTAATTCCATAAACGAAAGAATAAATTTACTAAACTTCACACGCCAACAATTAAGAGAGTTTTTTATATCACTTGGTGAAAAACCGTTTCGAGCTGATCAAGTAATGAAATGGATCTATCATTTTGGTGTAGATAATTTTGATCAAATGACCGATATCAATAAAAAACTACGTGAACAACTAAAGACTTTAGCAGAAATTAAAGCTCCGAAGATTGCCATAGAACAGCGTTCTTCTGATGGCACAATAAAATGGGCACTTGATGTTGGTAATAACCAACTGATTGAGTCTGTTTATATTCCTGAACGTGATCGTGCAACATTATGTGTTTCATCTCAAGTTGGTTGCGCATTAGAGTGTAAATTTTGTTCTACAGCCCAACAAGGATTTAATCGTAATTTAACCGTTTCTGAAATTATTGGCCAAGTATGGCGTGCATCAAATGCAATTGGTGTCACCGGAAAATTAGCAGATAGGCCCATTACTAATGTAGTTATGATGGGTATGGGTGAACCGCTACTTAATTTGTCTAATGTTGCACCAGCTATGGAAATTATGTTAGATGATTTTGGCTATGGTTTATCCAAAAGGCGTGTAACACTATCGACATCAGGAGTTGTTCCCGCTTTAGATAAGCTAGCCGGTATGATTGATGTGGCGCTAGCGATATCACTTCATGCACCTAATGATACTATTCGTAGTGAAATTATGCCAATTAACCTAAAATACAATATGTCTATGCTGCGTGATTCAATTCTGCGTTATCTTTCATCTTCAAACGCAAATCACGGAAAAGTAACTATTGAATATGTATTACTTAATCAAATTAACGATGGCGTTGAACATGCTCATGAGCTTGCTCAATTCCTAAAAAATGTACCTAGCAAAATTAATTTAATTCCTTGGAATCCGTTCCCTGGTGCGCCTTATTCAAGATGTTCAAATACACGAATTGATCGCTTCATGAAAACATTAATGGGATATGGATTTACCGTAATAGTTCGTAAAACACGGGGGGATGATATCGATGCTGCATGTGGCCAGTTAGCTGGAGAAGTTGTCGACCGCACTAAAAGGACTCTTTATAAAAAGCAGAGCCTTGTTAAGCAAACAGCATAAGGATAAATCTTTATAAAAAGGAGAGATAGATGAAGAAATTGTTAGTTATAACTAGCTATTTTTTGATGATAGTACTAGCGGGTTGCCAAATGAAAGACAACAATGAATTTGATCCAGAAAAAGCAGCTTTGGCTAGAATGCGACTTGGATTAGGATATCTTGCTAAAGCAAATGAGTCAGAAGAAAATATCAAAATAGCGCATTATAATCTAAAATTAGCTGCACAATACTCTCCAAATAATCCCCAAGTTATGTTAGCCATGGCAATGTTTGATCAACATGTTGGTGAATACAACGAAGCCGAGATGATTTACAAACGTATTACTCTAATGCAACCAGGTAATGGATTATATCATGTCCATTATGGTTCTTTTTTATGTGGTCGAGATCGTTATCAAGAAGCAAAAAAACAATTTGAACAGAGTATTGAGTTCGATCGTCATCGTTGGAAAGCTGATGCTTATGAACAATATGGTTATTGTGCAATCCAAAATAATGATAAAAAAATAGCTGACTTAATGTTTAAGCAACTTTTTCAATATGATGCTAATCGTCGAGACAACGTTATAAAAACAGCTGAACTTTATAAAAATAAAGGTGATAAAAAAATAGCAAATTATCTATTTTCAGTAACAAATAAATAAATCATCACCCATTATTATAATAGTAATAAATTTTTAATAATTATAAGCAAGAGTATATGTCATGAATTTTTGGGCTATTTTATTATTAGCACTAGCAATGTCAACCGACGCCTTTGCTGTCGCCGTTTGTCGTGGGATTTCACTTAAATCAACACCAATTTTAGGCGCATTCAAAATTGGTATTCTATTTGGTGTTGTTGAGGCTATTACCCCATTGCTTGGCTGGTTAGTTGGTTATATTGCATTGCAATATATTGAACAATGGGATCATTGGGTTGTATTTGCTGTCATGCTATTTTTAGGCATTAATATGATATATAACAGCCAGAAACAATCAGATGGAAATTGCCAAGAAGATGAATTAACATCATCAAAAAAATCTTTTCTAATGCTAATTTTCACAGCAATTTCAACCAGTATAGATGCATTTGCCGTTGGTGTTGGCTTAGCATTAGCAAGTGTTAATATCTTTTTTGCTGCATCAATGATTGGACTCGCTACCTGTACAATGGTTACTATTGGGTTATTATTGGGTAATAAAATTGGCTGTTTAATTGGTAAACAGGCTGAGCTTTTGGGCGGATTAGTACTTATTTTTATTGGTGTAATAACTCTTTATCAACATCTTTCTGTTTAATGTTTCAAATAAAAATACTTTTTATACTGTTAGGTTTCGAACGTTTTATTGATTGATATATTTTATCCAAATTTAAATAACGTCCGAAACCAATTACTTTACTTAATAAAGGTTACAGAAAACTAACTCTATCTTATCTTCCTTTAATTTTTATAAAATTCCATATCAAAACTATGTGTCTGCTGGTTATAAATTGCTTTAAACACTCCTTGATCATGAGGATTCTGCAAAATATGATTAACAATAAATGGTCTAACATTGGTTTTTATATAACCCGGCAATCCTCTGGCACCACGAATGATATCATAATGATCGTGACAGAATGTACTGATACAAGAATCTTTTATTTCGATAGTGTAGCCACGATGACTATGTGATTGATTTAATTTGTCAATTTCTCGACGAATAATCCGTTCAATAACTTCCATTGGTAGGCGTTTAAAATGAAGAATATTTTCTCGTCCATTAAAACGATTAAGTAGTTCTGAACGATAAGTATTATTCAGTTCATTTGTCGCTAATTCACATGCAGCTTCGTCAGAAAGATTAGGATCCAAATAGTAAGATTGTCCAATATTTGAGGTCATAATAATCATAATATCAGAAAAATCGACAGTTCGACCTACATTATCGGTTAATCGTCCGTCCGATAAGATCTGTAAAAAGATATTAAAGACATCAGGATGTGCTTTTTCAATCTCATCAAATAAATAGATTCCAACTGGTTTTTTTCTAACTGAGTTTGTTAAAATTCCACCTGCTTCAAATCCCTCATATCCTGGAGGTGCACCAATTAATTTAGCAACAGCATGTTTTTCCATGTATTCTGACATATCAAAACGAACCAACGATTTTTCGTCACCGTAAACATATTCCGCTAAAGCTTTGGCCATTTCAGTTTTACCTACACCAGATGGACCTAAAAATAGGTAAGACATTGCAGGGCCTGATTCTTCAAGCGTGTCAACTTTAGCAACCTTCACCGAATTGGCTACATGTTTTACAATGTTATCTTGGCCAAAGATTCGCGATAATAAATTTGCATCCAAATTAATCAAGTTTTCAACTTCATTCTCATCTAATTTGTTTGCTGATATACCTGAAACTTTACTAAATTCGGCGATCACTTCTTGGCGACTTAGTCGCAAATCCTTATTGGCTAGCATCACCAATTTTTGGTGCTGTTCATTATTTTGTGCAATTTCTGCATCAATTTGTCGAATTTTTTCCTTTAATTTAGCAACTGCTGGTGAGTCAAATCCTCCAGCTGTTAACTGTGCAAATGTTTTTATAGCAACTGATTCTGAATCTTTATTATTGTTGTCCTCTTCTTCTTGTAACTGGGTAATTTCATCTTGCAGTTTGAAGCGTAACGTTTCAGCATCACGTTGATATTGATATGTTTTGCTAATTTCAGACTTTAAATTCAGCCAATCTTGCTGCCATTGTTCAAGCTGCTGTCGCAAATCATATTGTTCTGTTTCACAGCTACTTTTTTCGATCTTACCCATTAACTCAGCAATTTTTGGATGCTGTTTATGTGTAAGTTGACGATAACTAGCAAGTGCACGATCAAGTAATGAAATAGCACGTTGAGGCTGTGCCCCACCTAAACCTAAACTATCACGATATTTACAGGTTAAATGTATTGCTTCATCAATAGCATCTTTATCCACTTCAATTTTGTGGTATGCAGATAACTCCTTTGCAACAGTAGTAACAATAGAATTTAAATTATCCCCAGTAGGTTCTTTGACATCGTAAAGTGTGTAAAGTTCAGGCATATTCGTGCTAGCCTTTAGCACACTACTAAGTTTATCATCACGAACTTCGAGGATAACTTGAAAATTATTTGATTTATCGGCGTTATTTAGAGCATTAATAAAATGAGCATTACCTGTATTATGTGCTGCTTCTAAAAAATTAGCCGTATCAGTAATAATCAGCACTGACTCAGGAGTTTGCATTAGCCTTTTTAAAATACTTTGAAACTCATTATTTATTTTAGTACTATCACCGCTAGAAAAAAGAGCATCACAATTTAACCAAAATAATTTTTTTACAATCAAATCAAATGGCGTATCTGGATTATTTTTAGCCGCTTGTAAACCAAGGGTAAGCATTGAAACACCTACACCTGCGGGACCTGTCAACAAAAGAGAATTTGATGATTTTCGTATGAGAATAGACGATATTCTCTCTAAATCATGTTCTCTTCCTACTAAAGTAAAATTAGGGTATTGCGCTAAATATTCACGCCCTCTAACTAAATACATTGTGCATTCCTTTGTTATAGTTTAAAGGGTGAAGTAGTATGTGAGCTATCTTTTTTGGTTTCAGATTTTTCTGATAAAACATCACCTGTCACCGCAATAAATTCTCGTGTATCACTTTGAACATCTTTGGACATTTTTTCAATTTCTTCCAAATTTGCTCGCATTGTTTCTAGTGCCGCACGGGTGATTTCCGTCGCTTCTTTTTGGGTATCACCAAATTCCGCTAAATTTTGTAGCATTGCTTCTAAATCATTATTAATTTCATCACGACCAGTTGCAATTCGAATAGCTTCATTTTTAGCAATGTCATTTGTTACTCGAGTCATTTCGGCTAAAGTATTACCGGCCATTGATTGTGCTTCATTAATTGCAGCTGAGTTAACTGCTGTTACAACAACACTGAGTTGTGAAGCAACCGATGCGATGCCTCTTGAATGCATTGCTCTTGCACTTTCAACTTGTTTTTTGGTTGCTGCTTGCATATTACGAATTTTAATAGCTTCAGTTGTTAATTCACCATAGGTTTGCATAGTATCGACAGTTGCTGTGGATACAGTATCAATGTGTTCATCCAAATTACGGCGTGTTTCATCAAGCTTCATTGACTCTAACAAATTATCACCAACATCTTTACTCTCAAGCTCTTGTCTACGTTCACGATGGACTTTCTCTACTTTTTTGGTCGCTTCGTTCATAATGGCATAAATTTGTATCATATTGCCATTATTGTCACTAAGTCCTTCAATCTGTTTAACCATTTTTTCAAGATGATTACGAATTGCACCAAAACGCTCTTTACCTTGATTCACAAATTTTAATGCCGATTCAACCATATCAGCTTGACGTAATGTATGCTGTTCTGAAGTTAAATTTAGCAACTCTTTTAATTTTTCAACATTGATTGATTCAGAGCGTTGCTCGTGACGCTTTGTAATTTCTATCTGAATATCATCTAATTCTTTATTTTTGTTTTTTATTTGTTGATTTAATTGAGCTATTTTTTCTTCATTAGTCACAATTTTAGCTTTTGATGCGGCTTTAATTTTCCCTAGGCCAAAAAACTTTTTATCCTGTTGTAATAACTCTATTTCTTTTTTTAATTCAGATATTTGTTTTTCAATACTAACAATTTCACTTTGCACATTTGCTTTTTGCGTTACTTTTTCTTCGTCCCATTCTTGATCGGCTTTAATTTGAGCTAATGCATTTCGGGTTTCACCATTTTGGCGTAAGTTATATAAAGCATCGGTGAGTTCGGTAAGTGGTTTTATTTTTTCGATAAAATCATTAAGATCATTATTAAAATCAGCATACACTCGTTGTAATTCAGCAAATACTTCGGTATCAGTCATCTCAATACGTTGTTTAGACATCTCTTCAGAAATTGATTGAAGATATTCTTTAAATGTATCAAATTCTTGAATTTTTACCCGATCAATTTCCTTATTGTCAGAAAATTCTAAAATATTAGTAACTTCTTCTACTTTTTGTTCCAGTGAAAGGCTATCTGAAAAAATAACTTTAAAAAAAGTATTTTCTTGAATATTAGCAAGTGGAGTTTCTACTTTTGCTTTTTTTTCACGTTGTCTAACCGAATAGTCTTTTTCTTCTGTACTGGCTAATTTTTTTCTTGGAGCTACACCCATTATTTCTTTCCTTAATTGTTTATTTCTATATTCACTTATTATTTAATTACTTTGAATTCTATTTTAAATAAAAAATAAAGTTTGGAACAATAATTTGATCTTATAGAAAAGATAAATTTCATCTTTTCATAATGTTATTATCTATTTAACATCTGATTTTGACAAGTAAAACAGTCATACAAAATCAGAAAATTAAAAAATAAATGATATTCATCAAGTATAGAGCAAGCTTTTTGCTGGTATAACAGATTATTATCTATAACGAATTTCGTTGGCCTTCTCTTTATCTGCTTCCCAGATATGGCGTGTGATGACTTTCTGTGTATTTTTACTCTGTGTACACTGTGACAATAACGGACAGACTTTGCAGGTTGTTGCATCAGAATGATAATGACGATAACCTTCCCTGCTAGTAGTTTTATATATTAATGTTTGCCCGTTTGGGCAAGTATAAGTATCGTTTTGACTGTTATAGATAAACTGCTTTTTTCTGATGGGATTCGCACCATGGGTGGGACGACGATAACCCAACACCGGATATATCTGCTCTGCCAGCAGTAAATGGCAAATGGGAGCCGTAAAATAACCCGCATCAAGACCGACACCAACCGGATTAAAGCCAAACCGCTCTAACTGGCGTTTTAATCAGGCCATGTAAGGCTGGGAATCATGATATTTCCAGCTGTGACATAGGTATCGGTAATTAAATTATGTTTGCCATCAACCGTTCGGTGATCTAAGTAGAAAAATCCTTTAGGCTTGCCTTCCCAATGCA
>NZ_LZHJ01000095.1:0-432 GCF_001690815.1 Gilliamella sp. GillExp13
GCTTGTGCTAAGTTGTTAAAAAGATATAAATCAAGTACTTCAGTACGATAGGTACGATTAAATCGTTCAATATAACCATTTTGATAAGGGCTACCGGCTTTATATAATCAATGGCTATATCATGTGATTTAGCCCAGTTTATAAAGGTTTTTCCTGTAAATTCTGGCCCATTATCGACCCGTATTTTTAATGGATATCCATGATATTCGGCCAGTTTATCTAAGTAACGGGTAATCCTTCCTGCTGGTAAGCTGACTGCAATATCAATACCTAACGCCTCACGATTAAAGTCATCGATGACATTGAATGTCCTAAAGCGACGTTGATTACGGCTACTATCACTCATAAAATCCATTGACCAACATTCACCTTGTTTATTAGGCACAAATAGCTTTTCCGGGCATCGTGGAGGAATGCGTTTTTTTCGTTTTA
>NZ_LZHJ01000096.1:0-38892 GCF_001690815.1 Gilliamella sp. GillExp13
TAAATTCCAATTTAAGTTGCGCCAGTGAATCAAAAATAGTATTTGACACAAATTCTGTTTTCACTGCTTTGAATGTGCTTTCTGCAATTGCGTTATCATAGGGGCAGCCTTTGCGACTTAAGGACCGTTTAATTCCAAATGCTGTTAAACATTCATCAATCAAATGATTATCAAACTCTTTTCCTCTATCAGAATGAAACAACTCAATCGTCTGTAAGTTCATTGGAATTTGACTCATAGCTTGCATGACCAGTGCCGCTGTTTTATGCCTGCCAGCACTTCGCCCCACTATTTCTCGATTACTGATATCAACAATTACACAAAGGTAGTGCCAACGTTGTTTAACCCTTACATAGGTTAAATCGGTCACCAATATCTTTCGTGGTTGACCTATATTAAATTCTCGATTCAGTTCATTCCCCACCGGCGATTCATTGCTTTTTTCTGTATGAATACAATATTTTTTACAGGTGTATTTCGAAACCCAGCCATTTTTCGCCATGATTCGACCTATTCGGCGTCGAGATACGGTTATGCCTTGCTTTCTCAGCTCTGCTTGCAGACGCCTTGTACCATAAGCACGATAATTAGTATTAAAAATTTCACCCACTATTTCACTCAGTGATATATCTTGTGATTGCTGCGTTAATTGCCGTTGATAATAGAAACGATTTCGGGTTACATTTAAACATCGACATAATGCACGTAAGCTGTATCGATGCTTATTATGTAAAATTAACTCGATTTTCTTCCCATTATCAACGTCGCTTGCTTTAGGATATCATTCTCCATTAACAAGCGTTTATTCTCTTTGCGTAGCGCGATAAGTTCGTTATCTTCAGTTCGACGATTATCTTTTGCGATGAATGAGCCGGTAGTTTGGTACTGCATTATCCAATTATCTAATGCTGATTTGGTGAGGTCATACTCTGCGACGATATCCGCACGTTTTTTACCATTTTGATATAGCATGACCATTTGTTTTTTGAACTCGTTAGTAAAGCTACGTTTTGCTCTTCGTGATGAATCGATTGCCATTGTTGTTACCTTCTCTTATTTTTAGTTTATCATAACAATGACCTTATAAAACTGGTACTAATTAGTGTACATTTTAATTTCCCATGTATAAATGGCGTAGATGGCGCCACGCCGTCGTCATCATCAGGTGATTCTTACATGCGTTACATAGGTGCTGGATTTTTTACGGAGTGGGGCGACATGGTCAGCTACACAGATGCGGGCTTCAGAGGCTACGGCTGCTGGGCAAGTAACGCACCGGGTAGCAGCAGCCAGTACCATGCCGACTCGCTATGCGGCGCCGTCGTCAGCTACGATGCCAGCAACATCGATTATGCTGTTTGCACCGCACCTTAGTTTTTAGCGTTTATTTCTTAATCCTTAGGGCCAGAAGGAGGTTATGGTGCCTGAAAGGACAATATAAGAAAAAATAAAGCCCCCGCACAAGTTGGGGAGCTGAGCAGGCAAAGCCTGCTAGCCTAGTGTTTTAATGACTGAAAGTCAAAAAAGCTTCTGACTGATGATACCAAAGCGGTGATTGCTTAATATAACTAATTAAATATTATCATAATAAATATTGAGTAAAATTAGCAACAAACAAAACAGGTTATTTTGTAGCTTACTTTTTATTTAAATGTCAAACAATTTTTTTATAAAAATATCAAAAAGTGATGATATACGATTCTAGTAAGGTAATTTTTTGTGGCGTATAATTTGGTTTCACTAATCACTTTCTAGCTGTAAAATCAAGATGAAATTTAATGCAATAATTGTGGCTTTAATGGTTACCAGTCTATCTTGTGCTGCAACAGAACCTGCCCTTTATTGGGGTTATGAAGGCGAAAATAATCCAGAAAATTGGGGACATCTTTCGCCAGAGTTTTCAACCTGCGAAACAGGAAAAAATCAATCACCAATCAACATTGAACATGTTTTTAAAACGCACCACGATAAACTTAAACTGACGTTTAAACTAAGCAAGCAGGAAATCATCAATAACGGTCATACAATTCAAGTTAATGTTAATGATGGTAATACGCTTGAAATTGACAACGAGCTGTTTACGTTACAACAATTCCATTTTCATACGCCAAGCGAAAATAAAATTAAAGGCAAATACTTCCCGATGGAAGCTCATTTTGTTTATAAAAACAAAAATGGCGACTTAACGGTTGTTGCCTTGATGTTTAATAAAGGAAAATCTAATCCTGAATTAGCGAAAGCTTGGCAACAAATGCCAGAAGATGAAGGAAGTACCGCCATATTATCTCAATTAGTCGATATTAAGGCTTTATTACCAAATAGATTGGATTTTTATCGCTTTAGCGGTTCACTAACAACTCCACCTTGTACTGAAGGCGTTCGATGGATTGTGTTAGAACAAGAAAGTAGTGCTTCTGCTGAACAAATCGAAAAATTCCACTCAATCATGCATCACAACAATAATCGCCCAACTCAACCTTTGAATGGGCGAGTGATTGTTGATTAGTGTCTCTAGGCTCTGTTTAGTGTGAATAGAGCCTAGAATTTGTGCATTTATTATCTATTAACAAGTAAGATATATCGCTTATTTTTTAGTAATTTTCTGTCTTGATAGTCACAACTCATATTCTATAAATACTATTAGTTAGTTTAAATTAGTTCACTTAACTATCGTTGTCTTCCCTAATAGATGAAGGCATGATTATACTCAAATTAAGCTTAAGCCAACAAAGAAAAGTTTTCTAACGATAGAATATTATCTCGTTTGCTAATATAACAACACTAAAAATCCCCAGAATAAACTAAAAATATAACTTAGGTTTGTAATAATACTTAATCGATTAGATAATGTAGTTGATTAATGAATTAAATTATTAAAAAGATTATAGTATCTTCCAATAAAAATTACGTTTTTATGATTAAAAAGGAATAGTTAACATGAAAGATAAAATTTTTGCTATTACAGTAATATTATTAGCTGGGTTTGGCATGTCTTTTTCGGTTAACGCAATTTATGAGATAACTTGCCCTGATTCAGTTAAAGTAAAATCCATTCCGACGGAATTAGAAATATTGCCTGAAGGGTGGTAAATATTTGAACAGAAAAATCTGTTTTTGCAGATTGATAATGGTGAAGTATATTTTGGTAAACCAGTGAATTTAGGACAGATGATACCTTTTACAATTACTATTAACGGTAAAAAATATAAAGATTCATGGCATGTTGATACTAGTTATAATACATCCAATGATACTGGTTACTGGTTACTGGTTACTGGTTACTGGTTACTGGTTACTGGTTACTGGTTACTGGTTACTGGTTTAATTGTTCTTATTCATTTAATCGAGTTCGCCTAATAAAACGCATCGATTCGACCATGAAAACTTGTTGGGTTATAGTTTCAAAAGATGCAAAAGGTAAAATGAAAGTAAAACTAAATTGCGATAAAAAAATATATGAAGGTCCACAATCTTTTTATTAAACGTGAAAAGTAAAATTTTAAATTTAGCAACAATAGCCATAATAGGGGCAAGTTTTTGTGATTCAGTTAACGCAAATGAATAGATAGTTTGTCCAGAATCGGTAACAATAAAATATTCTAAACCTGATTTAGAAGTTGTACCTGAAGGTTGGGAAGTGTCTGAAGAAGGTTATGATATGAAAAAAATTGATAGTTTAATTTTGCCAGAAGATATCGCTCTTAGTACTTCTTTACGTCGACTAAATCAAGTAGAAGTATATTCAGGAAAATCAGCTGATTCTGCAAAACAAATAAAACCTAAGCTAGCTACAATAACAAAGTACAACTGATAAAGTCTATTGATGCCTCACTGAAAACTTGTTGGGCAATTTACACCCAAGATCAGCAACAAGGAACACTTGCTAAATTAGTGTGTAGTGCGGAAAAGATAAAATAAATTCAGTTTGGATATTCGGAGGGTGTTCAAATTTCCCACAAAATATTGCCCAATAAAGATTAGTTAAGATAGTTGGTTGTGACCGCCCTTTACTTTTGTATATGTTGATTTATAAAATGAATAACAGGTTGTCAAACTTCCTGATCTGGTGCTTGATAATCTCATAAAGGTGTAACCAGATCATCTAATATTTTTAATTTAGCGATAAAATTTTTTGAGTAGGTTTGACGTTGTTCTTCCGAAATGGCTAATAATTTTTCTGAAGAAATATATTTGCGCTTTTGCCGTGGGTTTTCAATAAAATTGCCTAAACTACATAATTCTTTTTCATTTTCACATTCAGAATAAGAAAAGAGATAAATTTGTTCAACTTGTTCAAAAGCATCTGCAATTTGTGGTAAATTTGCCGTTTTCATTTCGGATACGATATATTTTGCTGTAGCATAATTTCATAAAAGATTACATCAACCATCACTTTGCCAGTGACTGATGGTATGAATGACAACAAAAGCATAAAAGGCATCTCGATCCTGCTTTGTACTTAGCTCAGATTCGCAAGGTATATATTCATAAATTTTATCAAGATTTCTATTACATCCTCAAAATCAGATAGCTTTTTATTCTGAGTTAACATATTAATTGTTATCATTCTATTCCCTTATTTTATTTGAATTTTAACATATTTGAAAAGTAATGAGATTTTATTTAGTTGCTATTTTAAAACTATATTTTTTATGGGTATGTGAAAATCGTGTTGATAATTAAATTTGGATAGATTTAGAAGGTTTTAATCATTGGTGGTGTAAAACAGTAAGATATAAATTTATGCTGTTTTAATGAGTAAGAGAGGTTAGCGCAACCTCTCTTTTTCTGCGATAAATGTTAATTTATTTAACTCGTGATACGTATTCGCCTGAACGAGTATCCACTTTAAGTACTTCACCAATTTGTACAAATAAAGGTACGCGAACAACTGCGCCAGTTGATAATGTCGCTGGTTTGCCACCTGTTCCTGCTGTGTCGCCTTTTAAACCTGGATCGGTTTCAACCACTTCAAGTTCAACAAAATTTGGTGGTGTGACAGCAATCGGTTGGCCGTTCCATAATGTTAAAATACATTCCGCTTGATCAACTAACCATTTTGCATTGTCGCCAACCGCTTTGGCGTCAGCCGAAAGTTGCTCAAATGTATCGTTATTCATAAAATGCCAAAATTCACCATCGGTATAAAGATAAGTTAAATTCATATCAACAACGTCAGCGGCTTCAACTGATTCGCCTGATTTGAATGTTTTGTCAACAGTTTTTCCTGAAAGTAATTTTTTAATTTTTACACGATTAATAGATTGACCTTTACCTGGTTTATAAAATTCATTTTCAACAATGACACATGGTTCGCCGTCTTGCATTATTTTAAGACCAGCTTTAAACTCATTAGTACTATAAGATGCCATAAAAGCTCCAACTAAAATTCTGAATTACAAAAAATGAGCCATATTATACAGCAAAAAGTTGAACTACCAAATAATAAAGATGAGTGGGTTTTTGATCTTGCAAATGTTGTAACAGATATCAACGTTTTATATTCCTATTTAAAACTAGATCCCAATACCATTTCAATCCGCATGCAACAAGCAAAAAAGACGTTTCCTCTTCGGGTTCCTAGGGCTTTTATTAATCGAATGAAAAAGGGTGATAGTAATGACCCACTCTTGTTACAGGTGCTTTGTGATGATAGGGAGTTATTTAAAATTGAAGGGTATAGTAATGACCCATTACAAGAGCAAGATAATGCCATTCCTGGATTATTGCATAAGTATCACAATCGAGCATTATTGATCACTAAGACCGCTTGTGCAATTAACTGCCGTTACTGTTTTAGAAGGCATTTTCCTTATCATGATAATCAAGGATCTAAGAAGAATCTTGCCATTGCGCTTGAATATATTGCAAATCATCCTGAACTTGATGAAATTATTTTATCAGGAGGTGATCCGTTAATGGCAAAAGATCATGAAATGGCTTTTTTGATTAATGCACTTGAAAAAATCACTCATGTTAAGCGTTTACGGATTCATACGCGTTTGGCTGTTGTTATTCCTTCACGAGTAACGCCTGAACTTTGTCGGTTATTTGTTAAAAGTAGGTTGCAAATTGTAGTAATTACTCACATTAATCATCCAAATGAAATTGATAATGCAGTTGTTAACGCAATTGGACTTTTAAAAAAGAGCGATGTTATTATGCTAAACCAAAGTGTGTTATTGAAAAATATTAATGATAATGCCAATGTTTTGGCTCAGTTAAGTAATAAACTTTTTGATATTGGCATTTTGCCTTATTACATTCATTTATTAGATAAAGTACAAGGTGCTGCTCATTTTCTAGTTGATGATAACTCAGCTAAATTAATAATGAAACAGCTTGCCGAGCAAGTATCTGGTTATTTAGTGCCTAAATTAGCGCGCGAAATCGGTGGTGAGAAAAGTAAGCAGGTACTTACTTTTTGGAGTTAATTGTTTTTTAGTTATAACTTATTATTTTATAATCTATTTATTCTATTTTCTTTTATTGTATAGTAATTAGGGGTTAATGGGATTTATCTGTAAAAATCTCATTGACGAAAAATAAAATAGGCACTATAATTCCGACCTCTTTAATTAATGCTGTGGAGTTTTACTCTGCAACCTGTTGATAATTAGATTTGGATATAAATCGTCATGAAACGCACATTTCAACCATCAGTATTAAAACGCAATAGAACTCACGGTTTCCGTGCTCGTATGGCAACTAAAAACGGTCGTCAAGTTCTTGCTCGCCGTCGTGCTAAAGGCCGTGTTCGTTTAACTGTTGCTAGCTGATTTAAAGTTGGGTGATTAAGTTCACTTTTCCTCGGGAGTTGCGATTGTTAACTCCCTATGATTTCAATCATGTCTTCCAAGAGCCCATTAGGGCTGGTTCTCCGTTTTTAACTTTAGTTGCACGAAAAAATAACTACAATTATATGCGGTTAGGGTTTGCTATAGCTAAAAAACAAGTGAAAAGAGCTCATGAACGTAATCGTATACGGCGACTGGCTAAAGAGTATTTTCGGCTTCATCAACATCAATTTCCTAATATTGATTTTATTGTGATGGCTAAACAACCAGTTATCGACTTAAATAATCAGCAAGTAGTTGAAACACTGAATAGATTATGCCAACGAATCATAGCCAAATACGAGGTTTAAATAAATTTAAATTGATTATTAAACAGCATATTTATGCATTTAACTATATGATAGTTAATGCTTTTGTGCTTTTTATCCGTGTTTATCAACGTTTTATTAGTCCTTTATTAGGTCCTAAATGTCGCTTTACACCGACATGTTCACAGTATGCAATAATTGCACTGAGACGCTTTGGATTAATAAAAGGTGGTTGGCTAACTGTTAAACGTGTATTAAAATGTCTTCCTTTACATGAAGGAGGAGAAGATTTTGTTCCTCCAAAAATTAAAACCAATAGAGAAAAACACTAATGGGATCTCAACGTAATATTTTAGTCATTGCTTTACTTTTTGTATCTTTTTTTATTTGGAAAGCGTGGGAAGAAGATCACACACCTAAACCCCCGATCGAAAACCAATTAACACAACAAATAAGTGATGATGGCTCAATAGCTGGCGCAGTAGGTAAAACAATTACTGTAAAATCAGATGTGCTGTCACTCACTATTAATACTTATGGTGGGGATGTTCAGGCTGCACAATTATTGAAATATGAGCAAACGCTTCATTCTGGTACACCTTTCCAATTATTAACATCTCGTCCAGATTTTGTTTATGTTGCTGAAAGCGGATTAACAGGTAAGGATGGTCCTGATAATGCAAATCAAGGTTCAAAACGCCCTGTCTATCAAACTGAAAAGTCAGAATATGTTTTAGCTGATGGGCAAGATGAATTGCGTGTTCCTCTTACTTATCAAGTTGATGGTGTAAGTTATACTAAATACTATATATTACACCGTGGTAGTTATTCTATTGATGTTCAGTATGATATTAATAATCAAAGCAGTGCACCTGTTGATGTTGCTATGTATGGTCAATTAAAACAAACAATTAAATTACCTGATGATATTCCAACCGAAGGTGGTAGTGGATTAGGACAAAGCGCATTCCGTGGTACAGCTTACTCTAGTTCTAGTTCTAATTATAGTAAATACAGTTTTGATAATATCAAAGATAAAACTTTATCGGTTGAGACTCAAACTGGTTGGATTGCGATGTTGCAGCACTATTTTGCTTCCGCATGGGTACCAGTACAGGATAAAAATAATCTATTTTATTCTCGTGCAACGGCTAATAATTCTCAAGCAACAATTGGTTTCAAAAGTGAATCAGCAGTTATTCCTGCGGGGAGTTCACAAATTATTGGAGCAAAATTATGGTTAGGACCAGAAATTCAAAGCCAATTGAAAGAAACAGCCAATCATCTTGATTTAGTTGTTGATTATGGATGGTTATGGTTTTTATCACAACCGTTGTTTTATTTGTTAAAGTTTATTCAGAGTTTTGTTGGTAACTGGGGCTTCTCAATTATTGTTATCACATTTATTGTTCGAGGTATTTTATTCCCATTAACTCGTGCTCAGTATCGTTCAATGGCGAAAATGAAGTTATTACAGCCTCGCATACAAGCTTTAAAAGAGCGTTATGGCGATAATAGGCAAAAAATTAGTGTAGAAACAATGGCGCTTTACAAGCAAGAAAAAGTGAATCCATTAGGTGGTTGTTTGCCATTAATTATCCAAATGCCGATTTTTTTATCATTGTTCTATATGTTAAGTAGTACAGTTGAACTACGACATGCGCCATTTGCACTTTGGATTTATGATTTATCAGCGCAAGATCCTTACTATATTTTACCTTTATTAATGGGTGTCAGTATGTTTTTAATTCAAAAAATGTCACCAACACCTGTTACCGATCCACTACAACAAAAATTAATGACTTATATGCCATTAATCTTTACGTTGTTTTTCTTATGGTTCCCATCAGGTCTAGTTTTATATTATATTATTAGTAACTTATTCACGATTGCTCAGCAACGCATTATCTATTGGGAGCTTGAGAAAAAGGGACTTCACGAGAAGAAAAAGAAATAGTATTGATTAAAAGGAGGAATAATCCTCCTTTTTTGTTTTTATTTTTGGTGTTAATAATATGAATATACAGCAACAATTTAATTTAATAGGTAATGAAAAAGGTTATTGGTTTGTAAGTGCTAATGGACGATTATGGCTACCTAATGGTGAAGTTCCTGTTGGGCGTGCTGATGAATTTGGTTTTATCAATAAACTAGCTCAACCAATAGGTGAATGGAATGGGCAAACAGCTTGGCTGATTTGTGATGAAATGAAAAATGCGATGAGTTCAGTTCGTTCGTTACTTGATAGAACAGATCAATCATTATTTAATTTAGCTGGTCGAGCAGTGCAACTTTCTGAGTTTTATCGTTCCCACAAATATTGTGGATATTGTGGGCATGAGATGTATATCAGTAGCACGGAATGGTGTTGTCTATGCGATCACTGCAAAGAGCGTTATTATCCACAAATTTCACCATCTATTATTGTGGCTATTCGTCATAATAATAAAATTTTATTAGCAAAGCATGTTAGGCATAATCAGGATAACTTATATACCGTTTTAGCTGGTTTTACTGAAATCGGTGAAACAATGGAAACAGCCGTTGAACGAGAAGTATTTGAAGAATCAAAAATAAAAATTAAAAATATTTGTTATGTTGGATCTCAACCTTGGCCATTTCCAAATTCATTAATGATGGCTTATTTAGCTGATTATGATAGCGGTGAAATAGTGATAGATAAAAACGAACTCATTGAAGCAAATTGGTACCATTATACAGAGTTACCTAAAATTCCTGAGTATGGCACCATTGCTAGACGCTTAATTGAGGATACAATTATACTTTGCCGCGAATATGATGAATATGGCAATGACTAATTATATTGAATTGTTCTTGTTAGATTAACTGTTTTTGATTCGTCACCTGTTGTAATACACACAGCTTTAGTCCAATCACTGTTTGGATTATAATCTGAATAAGTACAAGTTTCTATTAGTTCTACCTCTTGTTCGTTTTTATCATTAATGATGATGTCTCCATTTGATGATAATTTAAAGGTTTTGATAATAGTTTTTTCTAATTGATTATTTGCGTTATATACAAATTCTTTTTCTTGAGCCAACACAGGGAATTTTGTTTTTTCATCTACAGGAATATAGGCATTATATAACACGAGTTCTACACGATTGTTGTCATAAATAATTTTGCTGTTAAAAATGATATTATTTTCTGCAAAATGCGATAAAGTTGTTTCAACTAAACGATCTTGTTCATCGAACTCTGAACTTGCGACGATATCATTTTCATTGTTTTTCATACCTAGTATATTTTGTGAAGAATCAAAGGTAATATCGTAAACGTTTCTGGTATCGCCTATGCCGTAGCTATATTTAGCTGTGTCGTAGTTAATTTCGCCATGTAGCCCTTCTAAATCATAATTAGCTACAAAGCCTTTGTCATTGTAGTTAATTATCTTAGTTGATGAGCCTTGAATATGCTGTTGTTTAATCATTTTACTAAATGGTAATAGCTCTGGCTCAGTATGGAAAAGGTAGCTATTAATAACTGCTGTTGGTAGTTGTGGTAAGTTTTTTTTGTCAGATGTTTTTTTATCATCGCAACCGTTAATTAGTAATGTACTGCTAATTATGCACGTATATAAAAATAAATTATTTTTTCTCATAGTTCTATTTTCCTTTTATCCTGTTTTCTTATTTATTTTTGCACCATACTGCAAGTGCTTCACATTGCCAATCTTTCATCATATAGTACCAAGCAGAGCGCCATTTACGTACTGTATCATTGTGTAAATTTAAAGCTTTTCCTATTTGTGAGTTATTAGCCCCAGAAACAAGTAACTCAATGAATTGTAGCCATAATTCAGGTTTTGGTATACGGTTTAAACTAGTGTTGCTTAAAAGACTAAAGCTATGTCGACACCGTTTGCAGCGATAGCAAGTGCGAGAACCAATTTTGGCGGTTTCGTTAGATCCACAGTGTTTACAAGTTGGATTTTGTTCATTCAATAAGGCAGTTACTTTAGCTTTAATGGTATTGTATTGTTCCGCTAAAGATGGCATTAGTTTTGTTTGTTTTTGATGTGTATACCAGTTATGTAATGATGGGTAATAGCTTTGAAGATAGTTAATAATAGCTCGATCCCGTCGTATAACTTTTTCGAGCGATGTTTCGAGTCTGTCCGCAATTTCTTTATAGCCCATTTTATTTATTCGGTTGGTAAAAATAAACTCTAACCAATTATAGGGCATTAAACGATAGAAAGGAGTATTGGTTGAAACGGTAAAATATTTATGACAGTCTTTACAACGATATGTTTTATTAGGTTTTGAACGAATTATATAGAATTCAGTTTTTTTACAGAAGGGACAAGATTGCACATGTTGCGATGTTATTTTTTCTAGGTCATGATGAAAAGCTTTAAATTCATCATGTAATTCGTTTGGTACGAGTTCATAAATCATTTTTTATTCCCTTATCGCTTATCCTCGTAAATATTATCAGATTTTTACATAAACATATAGCTTTCCTGAAACTTTTTTACATTTTCTAGTAAAGTACAATAATTGTCCAAGTATGAATATGATAATTAATGTTTATCTATAAATTTCTTATACTGGTGAATTAAAAAGATGTGAAAAATTGCTATTAAATAATATGATTTGATGAATATGAGAATCTAGATAGGTAATTAAATGCTCCTTCCAATTTGAAAAGAGCAGTATTTCAAAAAATATTATTTTTGTTGATGCAACCATTCGGCTACTTGTTTGGCAAAATAGGTTAATACGCCATCGGCACCAGCACGTTTAAAGCAAAGTAAAGATTCCATAATTGCTGATTTTTCATCTAACCAACCGTTTTGAATTGCCGCTGTTAACATAGCATATTCGCCAGAAACTTGATAAGCAAAAGTTGGGACAGCAAAGGTGTCTTTAACTCTTCGAACGATATCAAGATAAGGCATACCAGGTTTAACCATGACCATATCTGCACCTTCACTTAAATCTTGATAGATTTCTTGTAATGCTTCGTTACTATTAGCTGGATCGAGTTGATAAGTTTTTTTATTGCCACCTTTAATATTTTTCGCAGAACCGACAGCATCACGAAAAGGACCATAAAAACTTGATGCGTACTTTGCAGAATAAGCTATAATTTGTGTGTTAAAAAAACCGTGCTTTTCGAGTTCGTTACGTATTGCTCCAATGCGTCCATCCATCATGTCACTTGGTGCAATAATATCTACACCTGCTTGAGCTTGCATTAATGCTTGTTTAACAAGCGTTTCAACAGAGATATCATTTTGTACATACCCTTGTTCATCAATAATGCCATCTTGTCCATGCGTGGTATATGGATCAAGTGCGACATCAGTTAGTACACCGAGCTCTGGAATTTCTTTTTTTAATGCTCGAACAGCTTTTGGTACTAATCCATTTTCGTTATATGCTTCTTGTGCTAATGAAGATTTTTTTGATGGTTCAATAGCGGGAAATAGTGAAAGAACAGGAATTCCTAGTTTAGCTACTTGTTCCGCTTCTTTTAACAATACGTCAATACTCATTCGATTAACGTTTGGCATCGAGGTAATTGATTCAGTAATATTATTTCCTTCAACAATAAAAACCGGATAAATTAGATCGTTGGCCGTCAAACTATGTTCTGCAACCATACGACGACTAAAGTCATGGGTACGATTACGGCGTAGGCGGCGCTTTGGATATTGACCAGTAATTAATGATGGCATGAAATACTCCTGTTTATTCTCAATTAGATTTGATTTATTATCTGACTCTATATGCTGATTAGCAAATTAATTTGTTATCTTGTAATAATTCTATTTTTTACTTTACAATATATATCGATTGAGGGTAAAATTGCGCACTAATTTTAATCCCTTGTGATATTAAACAAATTTGAGGTGAGAGGCACATGCCAGTAATTAAAGTACGTGAAAATGAACCTTTCGATGTAGCGTTACGTCGTTTCAAACGTTCTTGTGAAAAAGCAGGAATTTTAGCTGAAGTTCGTAATCGTGAATTTTACGAAAAACCAACAACTATTCGTAAACGAGCTAAAGCAGCAGCTGTTAAGCGTCATGCTAAAAAATTAGAAAGAGAAAACGCTCGTCGTACTCGCTTATATTAATATTTTAAGATTATTTATACTGAAAATTAAAATTGATATTAAAAATCAATTTATTATCTTTTTGATATAAAGAATTCTAACAAGCCGTATTTTGATACGGCTTGTTGTCTTTTTATAACACCATAATTGGTTAAAGTTTTATCATGAAAGGTCTTATTCCTCGCGATTTTATCTTGGATCTAACTGCTCGAACTAACATTCTTGATGTGATTGGTAAACGGGTTAAAATGAAAAAAAAGGGGAATAATTATTTTGGTTGTTGCCCTTTTCATGATGAAAAAACAGCTTCTTTTTCTCTTAATGAGAAAAAACAGATCTTTTATTGTTTTGGATGTGGAGCGTCAGGATCTGTTGTTAATTTTCTAATGCAATATGAGCGGTTATCTTTTCCTGAGGCTATTGAAGAGTTAGCTAGCTTGCAAGGGATTCGTGTCCCTTATATTGATAACGATAAAAATCAAATTGATCAATCAAAGCACATTGAATCTAGAAATGTACGTCGAGATCTATATACTTTGATGGGCAAAATTACCGATTTTTATCAGCAACAATTAGCATTATCTACATCTACTGATGCTCAAAAATATCTTGAGCAACGGGGACTCAATGTAGAAATTATAGCACGGTATAGAATTGGTTTTGCGCCTAATGAGTGGCGTTTAACTTCACAAAGTGTGGTTAAAACAAAAGCTGAAGAAGCACTTTATGAACAAGCCGGTATGCAAGTCAGCCACGATAGGGGTAATCAATATGACCGTTTTCGTGGAAGAATCATGTTTCCTATTCGTGATAGACAAGGCAATGTTATCGCGTTTGGTGGACGAACTATCATTAATGATTCTGCAAAATATATTAATTCACCAGAAACTCCCATTTTCCATAAAGGCTTTCAACTTTATGGACTTTATGAAACACTAGAAGTCAATCGTAATCCTCAGCAACTGATGGTGGTTGAAGGCTATATGGATGTGGTTTCGCTTGCTCAATATGGCATTGATTATGCTGTTGCGGCTTTAGGTACAGCTACATCAGAGGAACATATTAAATTATTATTTAGAGCAACAGATTCGGTAATATTTTGTTATGACGGCGATAATGCTGGACGAAGCGCTGCTTGGCGGGCACTTAATGTTTTATTACCTTGCTTAATCGATGGTAAGAAAATTACTTTTGCTTTTTTACCTCAAGATGAAGATCCAGATAGTTTTGTGCGTAAAGTCGGTAAGGATAATTTTGAAAAATATTTAAATGAATCTTCAAATTTATCGAATTTTTTATTTGATGAACTGTTGAAACAAGTTGATTTAAAAACGGTTGAAGGAAAAGCGAAATTGAGCTCGCTAGCTTTACCGCTACTTGATCAAATTAAGGCAAAAGCCTTTAGATTAAATTTATTGCAGAAGCTCGGTAATTATTTAGGTTTACTTGATGTATCTCAATTAGAACAATTAATTCAAGAAAATCGTTCCCAACGTGATGAAAAGGCAAATGAAAAAGCTCCTACATCACAAATGAAATTAACAACGATGCGAGTTTTAATTGGTTTATTACTTCAACATCCTAACCTTGCTGAGCAAGTTTCTGATATAAATGTGATTCGTCAGGTTAAAATGGCCGGGATCGAGATTTTTGTTGAATTAATTGAACTATGTCAACGTTATCCCAATATAACTACTGCACAAATATTAATAGAGTGTATGGATAGACCGTTTTATAAGCAGTTGAATCGTTTATCCACCTGGGAGTGTCATTATCAAGATGGTGAAATAGGCTCAATTTTTTCACATACTTTAAAAGAGTTATATGATAATATACTTGCCCAAAGGCAAGATGAACTAATCGCAAAAGAGAGAGTCTCCGGCTTAAGCACCGCAGAGAAAAAAGAATTGGCGACTTTAATACTTGTTTTATCAAAAAAAGACTAAATATATAGAGTACATGTAGATTCCAGATATTATTCTACATATATAATATAAATGACCAAATAACTAAAATGGATACCTTTATGGAGCAGAATTCTCAATCACAGTTAAAACTCCTAATCATTCGAGGTAAGGAGCTAGGATACCTGACCTATGCTGATGTCAACGATCACTTGCCTGAAGAGATTATTGATTCAGATCAGATTGAAGATATTATCCAAATGATTAATGATATGGGGATTCAAGTTCTTGAAGAAGCCCCTGATTCTGATGAGTTATTGCTTTCAGATAATGTCCCTGATGAAGAGGCCGTTGAAGCAGCAACAGCATTAGTATTATCTAATGTTGAGTCAGAAATTGGTAGAACAACCGATCCTGTTCGTATGTATATGCGTGAAATGGGGGCGGTTGAACTGTTAACGCGTGAAGGCGAAATCGATATTGCTAAGCGTATTGAAGATGGTATTAATCAAGTTCAAACTTCAGTATCCGAATATCCAGAAGCAATAACTTATCTTTTAGAGCAATATAATTTAATCGAAAATGGACAAGTTCGTTTATCTGATTTGATTACAGGTTTTGTTGATCCAAATGCTGAAGAAGTTGTTGAAGAGTTACCTGAAGACTTAGATGTTAGTGAAACCGAAATTGAAATCGATGATAGCGATGATGATAGTGAGGATGATGAAAACGAGGCATCAACTGATGATGATGTTTCTATCGATCCCGAAGTTGCTAAAGCTAAATTTGCCGAATTAAAAGAGCAACATGATAAAACGTCTGATGCTATTAAAAAATATGGCCGTGCTCATAAAAAAGCACAGAAAGAGATCGAAAATCTATCAGAAATATTTAAACAATTCCGTTTAGTTGCTAAGCAATTTGATATTCTTGTTAATAACATGAGAAGCATGATGGAGCGTGTTAGAACTCATGAACGTGTTATTATGAGGATTTGTGTTGAAAAATGCAGAATGCCGAAAAAACTATTTATGACTTATTTTACTGGTAATGAAAATAGCATGGATTGGTTTAAGAAAGCTTTATCATCGAAAGGTGCGTTTGCGGCTAATTTAAAAGATTTTGAAACTCAAATTGTTACTCAAGTTGATTTGTTACAACAAATCGAAACTGAAACAAGTCTTTCTATTGAGCAAATCAAAGATATTAATCGACGTATGTCCATTGGTGAAGCTAAAGCACGTAGAGCCAAGAAAGAAATGGTTGAAGCTAACTTACGACTCGTTATTTCTATTGCGAAAAAATACACCAACCGAGGATTACAATTCTTAGATCTTATCCAAGAAGGTAATATTGGCTTGATGAAAGCAGTTGATAAATTTGAATATCGTCGTGGTTATAAATTCTCAACTTATGCAACTTGGTGGATAAGACAAGCAATTACTCGTTCTATAGCAGACCAAGCAAGGACAATCCGTATTCCGGTACATATGATTGAAACAATTAATAAGTTAAATCGTATTTCTCGTCAAATGTTACAGGAAATTGGTCGTGAACCAACACCTGAAGAGTTATCTGAACGCATGCAGATGCCTGAAGATAAAATTCGTAAAGTGCTTAAAATTGCTAAAGAGCCAATTTCGATGGAAACACCAGTTGGTGATGACGAAGATTCGCATTTAGGTGATTTTATTGAAGATACTGCGCTTGAGCAACCGCTAGATGCGGCGACTTCTGAGAGTTTACGTAGCGCAACTCGCGATATTTTATCAGGATTAACGCCTAGAGAAGCGAAAGTGTTACGTATGCGATTTGGTATTGATATGAATACAGATCATACGCTAGAAGAAGTTGGTAAGCAATTTGATGTAACTCGTGAACGTATTCGTCAAATTGAGGCTAAGGCGCTGAGAAAATTACGTCATCCAAGTCGATCTGATGTGCTTCGTAGTTTCTTAGAATAAATTTTATCTTTCTTGTATATCGCCACTTTTGTGGCGATTTTTTTATTCTTGTTAATCAAAGATATTAAAGATCATGAATATATTTCAACGTGTTAAGATTGATTCATTCTTATTGATTCTAATTTGTGTTGTGATTACAGCTAGCTTTTTTCCTTGTGAAGGACAGGCTAAAACGGTTTTTGAATACCTTACAACTTTTGCTATTGGCTTGCTATTTTTTATGCATGGTGCAAAACTTCCTTTTCAAGCAATTGTCTCTGGTATAAAAAATTGGCGATTACATTTGTTAATATTTACAACTACATTTGTAATATTCCCAGTTTTAGGCATGATGATGCAGTTATTAGTGCCCACTTTTTTATCACATGATATTTATTTAGGTTTTGTTTATCTTTGTGTTTTACCAGCAACAGTGCAGTCTGCAATAGCATTTACTTCAATAGCTAAAGGTAATGTGGCAGCAGCTATTTGCAGTGCCTCAGCATCAACGTTATTGGGGGTGTTTATTACCCCGCTTTTAGTTGGATTGTTAATACATACTCAAACCTCGGCATCAATGAACATAATTGATGCCATTACCTCTATTATGCTGAAACTGATGTTGCCTTTTGTTGTCGGGCATTTATCTAGACGTTTTATTGGTCAATGGGTAGATAAGTATAAAAATATTATTTCTAAAACAGATCGTTTGTCGATTTTATTAGTGGTTTATGTCGCGTTTAGTGATGCAGTTGTTAATGGTATATGGTCGCAAGTCGGTTTTTTATCTTTGTTAAATATTATATTTTTCTCAATTATTCTGTTAGTTATAGTTTTATTTATTACCACTTATAGTGCAAGATTTTTTGGTTTTAGCAAACAAGATGAAATCACAATTGTATTTTGTGGTTCAAAAAAGAGCCTAGCAAGTGGCATTCCAATGGCAAGTGTTATCTTCCCCATGTCGATGATGGGTATTTTGATCCTACCTTTAATGATCTTTCATCAAATCCAATTAATGATTTGTGCTTTTTTAGCTGCTCGTTATGCTAAAAGAAAAATATAAAAATTGTTTTGCTCATTAGCTTATTCTCAAGGATAATAGTGGCGCTAATTAACAACAGAAAGATATATTATGTTTCATCTATTTGCTGATTTAGAATTTTCAACCATTATATTATTAGTCTTAGCTTTACTTTTTGTACTCTTTTATGAGGCTATTAATGGATTTCATGATACTGCTAATGCTGTTGCCACTGTTATTTATACAAGGGCATTGAAAGAACAGCTTGCCGTTTTTATGGCCGGAGTATTTAATTTCTTTGGCGTACTACTTGGTGGGCTTAGTGTGGCTTATGCCATTGTGCATTTGTTACCAACTGATTTATTACTTAATGTAAGCTCTACTCATGGGCTTGCTATGGTATTTTCTATTTTATTTGCAGCAATCATTTGGAATTTAGGTACTTGGTTTGTTGGTATTCCTGCATCAAGTTCACATACTTTAATTGGTTCTATTATTGGCGTAGCACTTGCAAATGCATTGGTTATGGATACATCAATTATTGACGCACTTAATATTCCTAAGATGATTCAAATCTTTTTATCCTTGATTGTTTCACCAATAGTTGGTCTTGTTATTGCTGGATTAATGATCTTTTGTCTGCGTAAGTATTGGACACGTAAAGGACAAAGTAAAAAGAGCAGTAAAAAAAGAGAACGTATCTTTATGACTCCAGAGCAGCGAGAAAAACTTTATGGTAAGAAAAAGCCACCTTTTTGGATCCGAATAATGCTTATTATTTCTGCTGCAGGTGTGAGTTTTTCTCATGGTGCTAATGATGGACAAAAAGGTATTGGTTTATTAATGTTAGTATTGATGGGTATCGCTCCTGCTGGCTTTATTGTTAATATGAATGCGTCCACCTATGATATTACTAACACTCGTAATGCTATTGATAATATTCGAGAGTACTTTGTTACTCACAATGATGATCTAACTACGATAATAGGTAAACAACCTGCATTAGATACAAGTATTCCAGAAGGCGATTTGAATAAGTATCATTGTGACTATTCACATTCATTTATCACACTGGGTATTGCTCATAATTTATTTAATAAAATCAATAATTATGAATCACTCACAGTTGAACAACGTTCACAAGCTAGACGCATATTATTATGTTTATCGGATACTGTTTCGCATGTTGCTAAACAAGCTAATGTGACAGCAGAGGAAAAACAATATCTGAAATCTTTGAATAACGATTTACTTAAAACTGTTGAATATGCGCCGATTTGGATCATTATTTCGGTAGCTTCAGCGCTAGCAATTGGAACAATGATAGGATGGCGTCGTGTAGCTATTACTATTGGTGAAAAAATCGGTAAAAAAGGAATGACTTACGCACAGGGTGTGTCGGCACAAATCACTACGGCTTTATCAATTGGGATTGCAAGTTATACTGGTATGCCTGTTTCAACAACTCAAGTTCTTTCTTCATCTGTGGCAGGTACAATGATTGTTGATGGTGGTGGCGTTCAAAGTAAGACCATTAAAAATATTGCATTAACTTGGATTTTAACACTTCCAATTTCAATTTTGTTATCTGGGTCACTTTTTTGGCTTGCTCAAAAATTGATTTAGTAGTAAAAAGAGAGTATCAATTTTGTAGTTTTATCTGACCGTTAAATTGGAAGGAGTAATGTATCATGGCTTATAAACACATATTAGTTGCAGTAGATTTATCACCTGAAAGTGAAGTTCTTGTCGAAAAAGCAGTTTCTATGGCTAGGCCATATAATGCTCAAATATCTTTGATTCATGTTGGTATTAATTATTCTGATCTTTATACTGGTTTAGTTGATATTAATATGAATGATATGAAAGACCGAATTACTGAAGATGCGCATATTGCATTAAATAAACTAGCCAATGATGCGGGATATCCTATAGCTCATACTCTTTCTGGGAATGGTGAATTTGACCAAGTATTAATCGAAGCAATTCATGAATATGGCGCTGATCTTGTCGTGTGTGGTCATCATCAGGACTTTTGGAGTAAGTTAATGTCTTCTGCTCGTCAACTTATCAATAATACACATATTGATACATTAATTGTTCCGCTAAAAGATGAAGAACCAGCTAAATGAAGTATTAAATATCAACCCGCTTAATTAGCGGGTTTTTTTATAGATATTAGATAGTTTTTTGTAAAAAACTTTCAGGTAACTATGTGTTTCAGTATATTTTTATTTACTACTTTTTGTTTGTGCATATAGTCGTTTATCGAAATATACTCCAATTTTAACTTAGTTTATAAGGGGATTTAATATGAATATAGCTTTGGTTACTGGTGCATCCTCTGGATTTGGGCAAGCTATCTGCCGTAAGCTTATAGCAGATGGTTATAAAGTTGTAGGCGTAGCTAGACGTGCAGATAAACTACAAAACCTTGCAGATGAATTAGGTGCTAATTTCTTTTCATTACCATTAGATATAACTAAAAAAGATGCAGTAAGTACTATTTTATTGCAACTACCAAATGAATTTAAGCCCATAGATATTTTAATAAATAATGCAGGTCTAGCATTAGGTTTAGAACCTGCTTATGAAACAGATTATAACGATTGGGAAATAATGATTGAAACTAATATTATTGGGCTAGTAAATCTAACTCGACAAATATTACCAGAAATGGTTGAGCGCAATTTTGGTTATATTATTAATCTTGGATCTGTGGCTGGTACTTATGCTTATAAAGGCGGAAATGTTTATGGTGCATCTAAAGCTTTTGTTAAACAATTTAGTGCTAATTTGCGTACCGATTTATTAGGGAAAAAGGTTAGAGTTACTAATATCGAACCGGGATTATGTGGTGGTACAGAGTTTTCAAATGTTCGCTTTCATGGTGATAACCAGAAAGCAGCACAGGTTTATCAAGGTGTTGAATTTATTACTCCTGAAGATATAGCCAATACTGTCTCTTGGTTAATTAATACACCGAATCATTTTAATGTCAATTCAATTGAAATAATGCCAGTTGCACAAGCATCGGCAGGATTGTCTGTTTGTAAAGAGGCCAAATAAGATAACTTTTTTATTAATTTTTTTCTGTTGATTTTTATTAGAAATTAAAAAAATTTGTTTGGCAAACAAAATAGACTTGCACTTATGCTAATGGGTTGTTATTCTTTCTTCTTGTGATTTTGAATGAGGTTTATGGCAATGACATTTTCTGAAGTAACGAAAATATTTGCAACGAGCTTGCCTGGTACTGATAGTTATGTAAAGCTAAGAAAGGCAATGAGAGCACTAATTCAAGAAGATCCAAAAAATGCATCGGTTTATTTTTTGATTTTTGGATTTGCTCGTACATATGTTATGTTATATGAAGATCAAGAAGTATCGCCGCAATTTGCCGAAGATAATAAAAAGCTAATGTTATCGTATCTTAATATTTTAGATGAAGCATTAAAAAAACAAGATGAAAAGTGCATATATCAAGCATTGAATAAAGTTGTTAATGAATACGAAAATAGCAAAAAGGTTTTTTAAAATTATAGCCTGACATGAAAATGTCGGGCTGTTTTGTTTTTAGTTTAATTAAATATTTCTTAGGAAAAATCATGATAATTTTAGTTAGTATGACAGGAATTATTAACACCTTAGGTACTATTATGCGATCTAGGGCGGGTTGATTTTTTCAATAAATATTAAAAAACCCGCTCCTTAAAGGCGGGTTTTTATTTTGCATGGAAATAAAGTAGTTAATCTGTGCAAAAAAAATTAAAAATAGAATTAGCATGATAAGACTACAAGATTTTTGATACCTATAAATAAGTTCTAAAAACTATAATTATAGATAGTAATGGGCATAAACTAAGATAATAAGTAAGGTGTGATATGAAAGTTTTAAAATTTGGAGGAACATCTGTTGCTAACGCAGAACGCTTTTTGCGAGTTGCAGAAATTATTAAAAATAATGCAAAACAAGAGCAAACCGCCACTGTTTTATCGGCACCTGCTAAAATTACCAACCATTTAGTTGCTATGGTTGAAAAAACAGTTGCTGGGCAAGATATCAAAAGTAACATTTATGATGCTGAAAAGATATTTGCAGATCTATTAGCAGGTCTTGCAAAAGCTCACCCTAATTTTGCTTATGAAGAGATGAAGCATTTTGCTCTTAATGAATTAAAGCATGTTAAGCAATTACTTGAAGGTATCTGCTTACTCGGTCAATGTCCTGATAGTATCAATGCATCAATTATTTGTCGTGGAGAAAAGCTATCAATTGCTATTATGCAAGAACTTCTCAAAGCAAGAGGCCATACGATCACGGTAATAGATCCTGTTGCTATGCTTATTGCAGAAGGTGGTTATTTAGAATCGACTGTTAATATACCTGAATCGACTCATCGAATTGCTGAAATGCACATTCCACAAGACAATTTTATTCTAATGCCCGGTTTTACCGCCGGTAATGAAAAAGGTGAATTAGTTGTGCTTGGACGAAATGGTTCTGATTATTCTGCAGCCGTATTAGCAGCTTGTTTAAGAGCAAATAGCTGTGAAATATGGACCGATGTTGATGGAGTTTATACTTGTGATCCCCGTATTGTACCAGATGCCAAATTACTAAAAACAATGTCTTATCAAGAGGCGATGGAACTTTCATATTTTGGAGCAAAAGTGCTTCATCCAAGAACTATTTTACCTATTGCCCAATTTCAGATTCCTTGTTTAATCAAAAATACAAATAATCCTGATGCGCCAGGCACATTAATTGGTGCTAATATTGTTGACTCAACCACACCTGTAAAAGGTATTACCAATTTAAATAACATGGCAATGATCAATGTTTCAGGTCCTGGATTAAAAGGTATGGTTGGTATGTCGGCACGTGTTTTTTCTGCGATGTCTTATGCTGGCATTTCAGTTGTACTTATTACTCAATCATCATCTGAATACAGCATTAGTTTCTGTGTGCCACAAACAGAACTTTATCGTGCAGAAGAAGCTTTAAGTGATGAATTTTTATTAGAATTAAAAGATGGATTACTTGAACCTATCGAAGTAAGCGAAAGGCTTGCTATTATCTCTGTAGTGGGCGATGGTATGCGTACTTTACGAGGTTTATCAGCTAATTTCTTTACAGCATTAGCCAGAGCTAATATTAATATTGTTGCTATAGCACAAGGTTCATCTGAACGCTCAATTTCAGTTGTAGTTGATAATGATGTTGCTGTAATGGGCGTTCGTGTTGCGCATCAGATGTTATTTGGTACTGATAAAATGCTTGATGTCTTTGTTATTGGTGTTGGTGGGGTCGGTGGTGCGCTTGTCGACCAAATTGGACGTCAACAGAAATGGCTTAAAAACAAACAGATTGATTTGCGAGTATGTGGTTTGTTTAACTCTAAACACAGCATAACCAATAGAGACGGTATTGATCTTAGTAATTGGCGTGATCAAATCAAACAGAGTGATACTAAATATTCATTAGATAGTATTATTGAGTTTGCCAAATCTAATCGATTACTTAATCCGATTCTCGTTGATTGTACTTCTAGTAGCGAAGTATCTGACAAATACGCTGATTTTTTAGCTAATGGCTTTCATGTCGTTACACCAAATAAAAAAGCAAATACTAGCTCAATGGCCTACTATTTACGCTTACGCCAAGAAGCTGCAAAAAGTAAGCGTAAATTCCAATATGATACCAATGTAGGGGCTGGGTTACCGGTAATTGAAAATCTTCAAAATCTACTTAATGCAGGTGATGAGTTAATCAAGTTTTCGGGAATTCTATCTGGATCGCTTTCTTTTATATTTGGTAAACTTGATGAAGGCATGTCACTGTCTGAAGCAACTAAATTGGCTAAAGAGAAAGGTTTTACTGAACCTGATCCTCGAGACGATCTATCTGGAACCGATGTAGCTAGAAAGTTACTTATTTTAGCTAGAGAATCAGGTTTACAATTAGAATTGGATCAAATCAATGTCGAATCCGTATTACCTCCTGAATATGCACAAGGTAGCATTGATGATTTCATGACCAAATTACCGCAGTTAGATGCACATTTTAAAGCAAAATCTGAACAAGCAGCAAAAGGAGGTAAAGTTCTACGTTATGTGGGTAGCATAGAAAACCATCAATGCAGTGTTAGAATTGAAGCTGTCGATAGTGAAGATCCTCTTTATAAAGTCAAAAATGGCGAAAATGCCTTAGCTTTTTATACTCGTTATTATCAACCTATTCCTCTTGTATTACGTGGTTATGGTGCTGGTAATGATGTTACTGCAGCAGGTGTTTTTGCTGATATTTTACGTACAACATCAGGTAAAATCGGAGGTTAAATGAGTCATAAATCTTTAACTGTTTATGCGCCTGCATCAATGGCTAACATTAGCGTTGGTTTTGATATATTGGGCGCAGCAATTAGCCCGATTAGTGGCGCTATGCTTGGTGACTGTATTACAGTTAAATCTGCTAACGAATTTTCCCTTACTAGCAAAGGCCAATTTGTCAAAAAGCTACCACGTGATCCAAAATGTAATATTGTATTTCAATGTTGGCAGCGATTTTGTCAAGCAATGGGTAAAACTTTACCTGTTAGTATGACTCTTGAAAAAAATATGCCAATTGGCTCTGGTTTAGGTTCAAGTGCGTGCTCAGTAGTTGGTGCATTGGTTGCATTAAATGAGTTTTTTGATAAACCTTTTAATGAATTTGAAATGTTATCCATGATGGGAGAACTTGAAGGTCGTATTTCGGGCAGTGTGCATTATGATAATGTTGCGCCATGCTATTTAGGTGGGATGCAACTTATTCTTAATGAGATGGGTATTATTAGTGAGTCGATTCCGCATTTTGATGATTGGTATTGGGTGATGGCTTATCCAGGAATAAAGGTATCAACGGCTGAAGCACGTGCAATTTTACCTTCTCAATATCAAAGGTCTGATTGTGTAGCACATGGTCGCTATGTGGGGGGATTTTTGCATGCTTGTTATACCAAACAACCTAAGCTGGCTGCCACAATGCTTTTTGATAATATTGCTGAGCCTTATCGTAAACAATTATTACCTAATTTTGATGAAACTCAAAAACGGGTTAAGCAACTTGGTGTTTTGTCATCGGGGATTTCAGGTTCAGGGCCAACAATGTTTGTGATTGCAGATAAACTTGAAACAGCTCAGCAAATTGAATTATTACTTAAAAAATATTATTTGCAAAATGATGAAGGTTTCACTCATATTTGTAAAATTGATACTCAAGGAACAAGAGTTATTTAATGTTTACTATAAAAAGTAGAGTTAAATATAACAAAAATGCCAACTATTATTGAACAAGTTGATATTACGAAGAGTGAAATATTACAGCATAAAGATAACCGGAAAATATTATGAAATTATATAACTTAAAAGATCATTCCCAGCAAGTTAGCTTTGCACAAGCAGTTCAACAAGGATTAGGAAGAGGACAAGGTTTATTCTTTCCTCAACAATTACCTAAATTTTCATCATCCGAAGTTGAGTCGTTATTAAAACTTGATTTCATTACTCGAAGTGCCAAAATCTTATCTGCTTTTATTGGTGATGAGATTAGCTGTGATGATATGCATAGACTTGTTAAAAATGCATTTCAATTCCCTGCTCCAGTAACTTCTGTGGAAGCAGATATTGGTTCATTAGAACTATATCATGGACCAACATTAGCATTTAAAGATTTTGGTGGACGCTTTATGGCGCAAGCTTTAGTGCAAGTTGCTGCTGACAAAAAAATTACTATTTTGACTGCTACTTCTGGCGATACTGGTGCGGCTGTTGCTCATGCGTTTTATCATTTACCAAATATTCGCGTCGTGATTTTATACCCAGAAGGTAAAATTAGTCCATTACAAGAAAAGTTATTTTGTACTTTAGGTGATAATATACATACAATTGCTATCCAAAGTGACTTTGATGCGTGTCAAGCCTTAGTTAAAAAAGCATTTGATGATGAAGATTTGAAAAAAACAATAGGTTTAAACTCCGCTAACTCAATTAATATTAGCCGATTATTAGCACAAATCTGTTACTATTTTGAAGCTTTTGCACAACTCACATCAACCCAACGTGAACAGTTGGTTATTTCTGTGCCGAGTGGCAATTTTGGTGACTTAACTGCAGGTCTACTTGCGAAAACAATGGGATTACCTATTAAACGCTTTATTGCCGCAACGAATGCCAATGATACAGTACCTCGTTATTTAGAAACCGGTAAGTGGGAACCTCACGCAACCATTGCAACATTATCGAATGCAATGGATGTAAGCCAACCAAATAACTGGCCACGTATCGAAGAGATTTATAAGCGTGAGGGATGGGATCTTAAATCACTCGGTCATGCTACTGTTTCGGATGAAGTTGCTAAGCAAACTGTTTGTGAACTTGATCAAAAAGGTTACTTATCTGAACCTCATGGTGCAATTGCTTATCGAGCACTGCGTGATCAGTTACAAGAGGGTGAATATGGACTATTTTTAGGTACGGCACATCCTGCTAAATTTAAAGAAGTGGTTGAAGATATTTTAGGTAAATCAGTTCCATTGCCTAAAGAGTTAGCAGAGCGAGCTGATATGACGTTACTTTCTCATTGTATGCCTGATGATTTTGCTAAATTAAGAGATTTTCTCATTAAATTAAATTGGTAAGTGTTTTATGCCACCAAATAGGTGGCTATTTTTTGAATGTTTGGTGAATCTTCATCATCATATATTTTAATACTATCAATGATAAAACTAACATTTGAGGTGAATAAACCATACCTATTTTTCTAGTATAGTGATTAACCTCACAACAATTAGACCCTTGTTTAAATCAAAATTTTCAGATATTGTAATGATTATTTTGTTGCCATAAGGATACATTTATGCACTGTCCTTTTTGTAATGCAGATGATACAAAGGTGATTGATTCACGTCTTGTTGGTGAAGGATTTCAAGTCCGACGTAGACGGCAATGTGTTGAATGTAATGAAAGATTTACTACATTTGAAGTTGCTGAATTAATTATGCCTAATGTCATTAAAAGCAATAAAGTTCGCGAACCATTCAATGAAGATAAATTACGTAATGGTATGAAAAGGGCTCTTGAAAAACGTCCAGTGAGTTTTGATGCCATTGAAGATGCGATTACACGTATAAAATCTAAACTAAGAGCAACAGGTGAACGTGAAGTCCCAGCAAAATTAATTGGTGACTATGTGATTGAAGAACTTAAAAATCTAGATAAAATTGCTTATATTCGTTTTGCTTCGGTTTATTTTAGTTTTGACGATATCGAACAATTTAGTAATGAAATTGCTAAGTTACAACAAAAATAATCAACAATATGACTGCAATTTGCAATAAAGATCACTTCTATATGCAACAAGCCATTGATTTGGCTAAGCTTGGTCGTTTTACAACAACACCAAATCCTAATGTTGGCTGTGTCATTGTTAAAGATGATCAAATAATTGGCAAAGGTTATCACCAAAAAGCTGGTGAGCCTCATGCCGAAGTTCATGCACTAAAAATGGCTGGTGATGAGGCAATCGGCGCAACAGCTTATGTGACATTAGAGCCTTGTAGTCATTTTGGTCGAACACCTCCTTGTGCTGATGCGCTTATTAAAGCTGGCATCATTCGTGTAGTAATTGCGATGCAAGATCCTAACCCTAATGTTGCAGGTAATGGTATTAAACGCTTAAAAGAAGCAGGAATAGATGTCACCATTGGCGTTTTAACTGAGCAAGCAGAAGCTATTAATAAAGGCTTTTTAAAACTCATGCGAACAGGTTTGCCTTATATTCAACTTAAACTAGCCGCCTCATTAGATGGTAAAATTGCCATGGCATCTGGTGAAAGCAAATGGATAACATCAAATAAGGCAAGAGAAGATGTGCAACAGTTCCGAGCTCAAGCAAGCTGTATTTTAAGTACTCGTGCGACTGTGCAAGCTGATAATGCAAGTTTAACAGTTAGATATAACGAATTACCTGATGAAATAAAAAAAATCTACCTACCGGAAAAAATTCGGCAACCTATTCGTGTAATTATTGACAGTCAAGATCAGCTAATAGGTACTGAAAATATTTTCAATCAGCCAGGTGAAACATGGGTAGTACGAAAAAAAGATAGCCTTATTGCAAAACAAAATACCAAATTAATTATAGAATCATCTAGTTGTAAACAAATAGATTTATCTAAATTGTTTGCATTATTAGCCGAAAAACAAATAAATTCGGTTTGGGTTGAAGCTGGTGCTCATCTGGCTGGAGCTCTAATAGAACTAGATTTAGTGGATGAATTAATTATTTATTATGCACCAAAATTACTTGGTCATAATGCGTTAGATATGTGTATATTGCCAAATCTGCAAAAGCTTTCATTAGCACCACAATTTCAATTTGAATCGGTTGCTATGGTGGGCGATGATCTTCGACTTATTTTAAAAAGAAAATTACTTGCAACTTTGTAAAGGGTTAATAACTTTTTTCAGTAACATTCAAAACTAAAAATTTAATAGTAAGTTAGCCGGTATGTATCAAATAACAAGATTCGCCACACTTGATATCGATCTTTTTTTTAATTTAGATGAGTATCGTATTATCGAAGACTTCTGTTATGGTGATATTTCAGGAATAGGAAAAGTCTGTGGTTATCAAATTCTCTTTTTTTATATTTCGGATAATGTTGAGGCATTATCAATTGATGAAGTTATAGACAACACTTTCTTATGTGATAAAGCAAATCAAATTTTAGATTTTCTTGGTTTTGACTTTAAAATTGGTCAGTCGTTTAAGTTAACCAATCAGTTTAATTATAGATTTAAAGATCATATCTATGAAGATCACGTGCGTTATTATTATGTTTTCGATAACATTTTTATTACTTTAGGTATTAATTTGGAAGGGATTTTGGTTTCATTTGAAATGGTTAACAATCAATGTATTATCAATAATCGCCTTGAAATTTTTAGATCTTAGCATTGTCTTTAAATTTTATTTAAAACATTACTACCATTTAACTATTTAAGGGATGGTTACACTTAACTTATTTATTGGTAACAAATAAAAAAGCGCCATTAATAGCGCTTTTGATTAAAAATTACTGTGCTTATTTTTTAAGTTCAGCGATTTTTTTACGAATATTGTTAGCACGATCTGTTGAAGATGGATGGCTACTTAAGATTGAAGCGTCACCGCCACCTAATTTATCAAATGCAGTTGCAAGACCTACTGGATTAATTTTTTTCTTAACTAAGAAATCGAAAGAATAGTTATCCGCATCTTGTTCTTGTTTTTGTGAAAATTGAGAATTAATCACTGCTGATGCTAACGCACCTAAGCTAGATTTTGATAAAGAAGCAATTTTTGCATTACCAGAAGCAGCTGCTGCATCACGTGCTATTTCAGTTGCATAAGCAACTTGTATTGCTTTTTTACTATGACCTAAAGCTACGTGACCTAATTCGTGACCTAAAACACCTTGAATTTCGTTATCAGTCATCATATCCATTAAACCACTATATACACGAACACAACCATTAGCCATTGCCCATGCGTTGACATCTTTTGTAATGTATACTTTATAGTTAATTGGTGTTCCGTTTAGATTATTACCAAGTGTTTTAGCGATTTTATTTAATCGTTTAGTATAAGCGCTTTTTGCTGGAGCAATTTTTGATTGAGCATCCATTTCAGCGCATGATTGTTGACTTAATGCTTTAACATCATTATCACTTAGAGTAGCAGCTTGCAAACTTTTCATGCCAAGACTAGTTAAGTCATCTGCGCTCATATTTTTACAACCAGCGAGTGACATTGCAGCAACTAAAGGTAGTGCAACTAACAATGTTTTTTGATGTTTATTCATACTCTTTTCCTTATATTAATATAAATGTCAAATGCCTAATTTCTTTAGACAATTGAAATTTTAACGTAACTTTTATAATAATCAACAAATAATTGCTTGATTAGACAATATCAGGGCTTTAGACTAATGCTTCATTTTTGAGGAACACGATTATGCAACTATCCGATTTTGATTTTTATCTTCCTAAAGAGCTAATTGCCAAACATCCTTCAAAAAACAGAAGTGCATGCCGACTTTTATCTCTTGATAGCCATACAGGTAAAGTTGAAGATAATGTATTTACTGATATTATCGATAAAATCAATCCGGGTGATTTACTTATTTTCAACAATACTAAAGTTATTCCTGCTCGCTTATATGGAAAAAAAGCTTCAGGTGGAAAAATTGAAATATTAATTGAAAGAATATTAGATAATAACCGAGCCTTAGCGCATATTAGAGCTTCAAAATCACCCAAAGCAGGTACTGAACTAATATTAGGTGAAAATGACCCTATTAAGGTTACCATGCTAACACGCCACGATGCTTTATTTGAATTGCAATTTCCTGACGATGTGCTTAGTGTTTTAAATAAGATAGGTCATATTCCATTACCGCCATATATTGATCGCCCAGATAATGAACAAGATCGTGAAGTTTATCAAACAGTGTATAGTAAAGTACCAGGAGCCGTTGCTGCACCCACGGCGGGTCTTCATTTCGATAAACCTTTATTAGAAAAACTAAAACAGAAAGGCGTTGAAATGGCATTTGTCACTCTACATGTTGGAGCAGGAACATTCCAACCAGTTAGGGTTGAAAACATTGAAACCCATATTATGCACTCTGAATATGCTGAAGTGCCAGAAACTGTTGTGGAAGCGGTGTTAGCATGTAAAGCACGAAACAAAAAAGTTATCGCTGTGGGAACAACTTCTGTTCGAGCTTTAGAAAGTGCAGCACAAAAAACAGGAAAAATAGCCTCTTTTTTTGCCGATACCCAAATTTTTATTTATCCGGGGTATCAATTTAAGGTCATTGATTCACTCATAACTAATTTTCATTTACCTGAATCAACTTTGATTATGCTTGTTTCTGCCTTTGCTGGTTACGAAAACACCATGAAAGCTTACCAACATGCTGTTAAAGAAAACTATCGATTTTTTAGTTATGGTGATGCTATGTTTATTACAGCGGAAAGTAATAAATATTAAAAAATATCAAATAAATAGCCAATGTAATTTAGCTAGGTTCAAACTTTATTGGCAATATTAAGCTTATCTATATAAATACTTATTTATTGCCTAATTTATCTAAAATACGATCAATACGTTTTGTATTTGATGGATGCGATGTTTTTGTTTCTGAATGAATCGGCATTTTTTTTAACATAGTTACAAGCCCGATAGGGTTAATATTACTGCTCATTAATAATTCTAAGGCATAATGATCGGCTTCAAACTCATATTGTTGAGCAATCTCTTCTTTAATAAGAACTACTACCTCTTTATTAGTTATCCCAACATAAGGGGCTAGTTTAAATGATTTTATAGCATGCTTAAGCGCAATATGAGCTTGTTCATGAGCTAAAACTGCCTGTAATTCATTATCATTTAATAATTTTATTAACCCACTGTTTATGCGAATACAACCATTAGCAGTTGCCCATGCATTAGGATCAGTATTTAAATAAACTTTGTAATTTACTTCAATATCATTAATCTTTTTAGGCAACGTTGAAGTTAGTTTTTCAAGTTTTTGGGTAAGCCAACTACTTTCATTAGCAATAACAGATCGCTTATCTGAGTCAGCACACGCTTGTGCCCCAATAACCTCGATGTCTTGTTCAGATAAATGTTTAATTTTGTCTGATGTAATAATTAGCGCAACTTCATTATTGAAGTTTTGACAACCAACTAATAAACTAATTGAAAAACATAATATTAAAAATAAATTAATATGCTTCAAATGTCTTAAATCCTTTCAAATATTGTTTATTGATGACTAGCACGATAAACTAACACAGAAAATTAATGATACGGTGACGTATTATAACAATAATTTGCGCCAAACTGTTTATTTGGTCGCAAGAGGTTAACAAAAAAATGAAATTTGAACTAGACAATACCGATGGGCTTGCTCGTCGAGGACGTATGAAATTCGATCGTCGTGGAGTTGAATATACCGTTGAAACACCAGCATTTATGCCTGTTGGTACTTATGGCACGGTAAAAGGTATGACCCCTGAAGAGGTTACTGCAACTGGAGCTCAAATATTACTAGGCAATACATTCCATTTATGGTTAAGGCCTGGACAAGAAATCATGCGAAAACATGGTGATTTACATGATTTTATGCAGTGGCATGGTCCAATTTTGACCGATTCGGGAGGGTTTCAAGTCTTTAGTTTAGGTGATATCCGCAAAATCAAAGAGGAAGGTGTCTATTTCCGTAATCCAATTAATGGTGATTCGATTTTCTTATCACCTGAGGTTTCAATGGAAATTCAATATGATCTTGGTTCTGATATTGTAATGATTTTTGATGAATGTGCCCCGTTTCCTGCTGATTGGGATTATGTCAAAAAATCAATGGAAATGTCTTTACGTTGGGCTAAACGTAGCCGAAAGCGTTTTGATGAATTAGGCAACAAAAATGCACTCTTTGGTATTGTGCAAGGCGGAATACATCAAGAATTACGTGATATCTCAATTAAAGGATTGACCGAAATAGGCTTTGATGGCTACGCTGTTGGTGGATTAGCTGTTGGAGAGCCTAAAGCTGATATGCATCGCATTTTGGAGGGTACTTGCCCACAATTACCAGCCGATAAACCTCGTTACCTAATGGGCGTGGGTAAACCTGAAGATTTAGTTGAAGGTGTACGTCGAGGTATTGATATGTTTGACTGTGTGATGCCAACCCGTAATGCACGTAATGGTCACTTATTTGTCACAAATGGGGTGATTAAAATTCGTAATGCAAAATATAAAGACGACACTACTCCGCTTGATCCTCATTGTGATTGTTATACTTGCAAAAATTATACTAAATCATATCTTCATCATTTAGATAAGTGCGGTGAGATTTTAGGTGCACGTTTAAATACCATCCACAATTTACGTTATTATCAACGCTTAATGGCTGAAATTCGTGAGGCTGTTGCGAATAAACGTTACGAAGATTTTGTCATTGAATTTTATCAACGAATTGGTAAAACACCAGCACCTTTATCGAAATAAGGACATAGCAGATATAAATTTTTATCGTAGGTATTGACACTTTTTAGGAAGCGCAGTATTATGCGCTTCCAACGGCGAGTAGCGCAGCTTGGTAGCGCAACTGGTTTGGGACCAGTGGGTCGGAGGTTCGAATCCTCTCTCGCCGACCATTTTCCCTTTCAAAACCCTTTTTTAACATCATTAATACTCTAAAAAATAACATAATTGCGTTATTTAATAAAAATAAAAAATTAAAGATAACTTATTGTAAAATAGGTGATTTTTTGTTTTATCAGAAGTGAAATTATTAAAGTATGTAATTTAAAAGAAAAAGAGTATTTATTAAATAAGCTTAAAATTAATGAAGAATATGATATACAACATATACAAAATAAAAAGGTAAAACTCCCAACAACTTTATAAAAAATAGGGAACTCCCTCTTTTTATTATTACTTATAAACCAATTATTTTCACTCTTGAATTAAAGAGACCGCAATTGTCATAAATTTCTTTATCTTTTGAGTGACATGAACTTTTTGTTTTTTCTGCATCTACCTTCATGTCTTCATTTATATCACTTGAAATTTTATAATATACTTTATTAGTGTTAAAGTTAAATAAATAATTAAAATCATTATCAAGAATATTTTGATCATATGATGATTTTTTACCAACAATTTTCACTTTTACTTTTAAACCACCCATAAAATATGAATCACAAGTTAAATTAATTGAATCGTCAGATAATATTACTTTATTTATTTCTTCTTTTGAAACTGAGCAACTTTTTAATGCACGATCAATTATAAAAGATGGTTCTTGATTGTTACGAATTGAATAAGTATGATACTGGTAGAATTTGTTATTTTTAAAATCATAAACTGTAACCCATTCTTTTTGATCTTTTATTGCTTCTTTAGCAAATTTTACAAAATCATCATCACCACAACCAACCAACATCATGCTTAAAACACTAATACAAAAAAAACTAATTATTTTTTTCATTTTATTGCCCTACTCTCGTTGTATTATTTATTTTGTGATTAGCCTCTGAGAAAGAGTATTTATACACTGTTTTTGTATTATTATTATTAAAAAGAATTGTTAATTGTTTAAATAGACCATCAGAATCGCTTTTATTATAAAAAATTGAAACGAATGGAATAGTAGCTAATGTAAAATCGTATTTGCTATAAGCATAATGGTATGACCAAACTTCCTTACTTCCATCAAAATATGTATTTACAGGATCTCCAAATGTTTCTCTGATCTGATTTTGAGTTGTTTTTCCTTCTTTTATTTTCGTTCTAATAGTTTCTTTTGTTTCATTTTTTAAAATTGTCTGCCCATTTTCAGCGTTAGTCACACACCCAGACAATAAAAAACCTGTGGCTAATACAATGCTAATAAGTAATTTATTCATTCTTAATTCCTTATAACATTTATTAATTAATGCATAAATGATAGTAATGTACTACCAACAACAATTAAAAATAAAATCCAAATAGCAATACCAATAATTCCGCAAATAATTCCTGCTTTAGCAAACCCTAAACCGTCTTTTTGATTGTTTATTACATCATTTTTACCTATCACACCTAGTACTATTGCTATAATCCCGACAACTATGTTAAACCCAGCCATCGGAAGTATTATTGAAATAATACCGCATACCATTGATGATATTGATAAATAACTTGTTGCTTTTTTTTTGTTGTTCCATTTTTATCTCCATAAAAATTTATTAAATGTAAAGTAAAGGTTAAGTTAAAAAGATTGACTATTGTATTATGATAGTTTTTATCTATCTCAATAAACCTTACTGATCGTTGTAATCTTTCAAAAATTTTTAAAAAGTAACAAGTTAAGTTAATTGCGTGTTTAATTTATATATTTTAATTAATCAATGGGATGGGCGAATGATATATAATGTTTTTCAATAATAAGGATAATGTGGATAATTACATTAGTTAGTTTTCTTATTTTTTCCATTTACAAAAAAGCATATTAACATCAGCAGGTACGTTTATTTTTGATTTTGTTATTAATTTTATTTTAATTAGCGTTGTAGCATTTTTTTCTAAAAAGATTAAAAATAATTTAAAAAAGAACAAGCCAAATACTAATGCTAATGCAACAACTTAAAATGGATGAACAAAAACTAAGAAGAATGGTAGCTAGCTGGCTAACAGCATAAAAATGCAGGAGGATTTAGGTAAATTAACGGGTTTTATGAATAAACAGGTAATTGAAACTGCATTAAATGAAGAATTGACCGAGCATCCGTCACCTTTAACTTTAAAATACACAAAATTTAGGAAGAGGGTGTTTATAGCTTAAGTTTTAAATTAACACTAAAAATAAGAATAAGGTTTAGGTATACGGCGTTTTTTCGGCGTTTTCTTTTTATATGCTTTGGGCTGCCATTGAGAATAATCCGTGACATAAAGTTCATTAAGTTTTAAATCATAGGGGATGTCTTTTATATTGTCAGCGATTTCATCGTAAGGTGAAGGTAGTGTGAAAGATAGACCATAATCATCATCAACAATCAGCATGCCAGATAAGATAGCTCGAAACTTAGTTAGATAGCACAACTCTTCCATGGTAATGCCAGCATATAACTCGTTTTGATATTTATATATTTGCCTTGGTAATTTTGGTTACATCCTATTCCAATAATGTCTCCGTCAAAAGTGGTAGTGATTGTCAATGTGCCATCGTTTAACGAATAGAAGCACCATCTATTTTGCTCACCAGGTGGAGAATACAATTCACATTCTTGACATTTAACATCAAAACGTTGGTACATTTCATCCAAATAAGTGAGAATGTTATCTCCAATTTGAATGTTTCCTATTGATTTATAGCTAATAATGTTAGCATTCAATGCGATCATGACTTACCATCCTGATATTTGCCCATCGTCGTCTAATATTTTAATCTCAGTCTGACTTCTTATCCATGTAAATAACTGCGCTAAATCTTTTTCGATCCTAGGCGGATGAGCACTTATTTCAATAAAAATTTGAGTATCTTCCAAAAATAGTCTGACATCGAACAATCTACTCTTACTATTATCCCAATATGGTGAGCCTGATAAACAGTATGCGCTATTTTTAGCAATATAAGTGGGTAATGATAAAATTTCATTGGCGATATCACAGGCATTTTGCTGATACCATGTGTGATTTATAAACACTAATCTAAACTCGGCTGACATTGAGTGGTGTTATCCCTATCATAATAAGTTTTATTACTAAAACGTATGGCTAAGTATTTGATATCCATTATTCAATAACTAAAATAGTTAATCACCAGTAACACGTAATTGTTTAATATTTTTTTGTTTGAGCGTGATGATGATCCGTTGCAGTTCAGGAGTAAAATTTTCAATTTGTGACATAATTTGCGTTAAATCAGTTATCAATATTGCCAAATTGCTAGCATTAAACACAACATTAACGGTGTAATAGTCACGAATTCTTTTTAATTGTTTAAGACTTTTCCAGCAGGTTGATGTACTAAATATTTTTCCATGAAGATCTTCGCTCATGGTAAATATTTCTGATTGCTGATTGTCAAAGTTGATAATAAAATCTAGCGCCATAAATTTAAATACCTATTAGGTAATGAATAGTAAGATATTATCTTACATATTTACAAGATTACTGGATTAATATCTTTGTTTTTAGCATAATTATCAGACAGATTAGAGGCTGTTAGATAAAAAAGGTTTATTCAGTTTTTTAGCTAATTTTTCTATACATTCTCTAGCTGCGATTTTGTAATTGATTGCATTTTCATAGGATTCATTTTTATCAACATATTCTTCAAATGTTTTAAGTGCACCTAAAAAACGAGCGGCAACAATAGTAAATTCATTATTGATCCAACAAGCGAAAATTGTTGAAGCAAACCCTTCAAGATTTTTATAATAAACAATATTTTCGATTTTTTCGATATCTAAAATCAGTACATGATTTACCTGTAAACTTTTTGGTAATCGTTTAATCTCTGTCTCATCAATGTATAAAGTTCCGTTTACGGATAAATTTTCGGGCAAGGTGTTAATTTTTTGATTTTGTAAACTTAGATAACCTCCAACTGATAAATTTTCTGATAATTTATTGATTTGCGTGTGAAATAAATCTAAATTACCACCTATAGTAAGATTACGTGGCAATGTTTGAATCTCAGTATATTCAAGTTCTAAACTTCCAGAAACAGAAAGGCCTTCAGGCAGGTTTGTTAATTTAGTGCCACTTAATGCTAAATTACCATTAATAGAGAACTTTTCTGGTAAACTTGTGATATTTGTATAGCTTAAATCTAATCCCCCACCAATTGATAAATATGTTGGTAATACTTCAATTTGAGTATCGTATAAATTTAAATTTCCCTTAACTGTGATATGTTCAGGTAATGCTTTTATCTTAGTATATTGCAAAATTAAGTTACCAAGTACGGTTAAGTTATCAGATAACGATTCTATTTTTGATGAGTCTAAATCTAAATTTCCTCCACAAAAAAAAGTGTTAGGTAATGTTTTAATATCGCTGTAAGCTAAATATAAATTACCACCAACTGATAGATTATCAGGCAATGTCTGGATATGGGTATAATTTAAATTTAGATTGCCACCAATCGTTAAATTTTGAGGTAATTCTTCTATATGTGAATGAGCTAAATTTAGATGCCCACTAATTGATAAATTATTAGGAAGTGTCTTAATATTTGTATGATATAAGTCCACATTACCATTAATGGTTATTTTATTGTTTTTAATAAAATAATTTATTCCCTTTTTTTTAAGTAATATGAAAAATTCCTAGATTACACCATGAAGTGCAATTCTTCTTAGCTCCTTAGAATAAAAATCGGCAGGGCTTTTAAACTTATGCCGTTTTCTTGGGCGTGTGTTCAATAGATATTGTATTTTCTTTATCTGTTTGTCGTCAACTAATGAAATGGCCGCTGACTTTGGTATAAACTGACGTATTAAGCCATTGGTGTTTTCATTGGTACCTCTTTGCCAGCTTTTATAAGGCTCCGCAAAGTATACGGTAGTATTTAAATAATGCTCAATCGCATGATGATAATTAAATTCCATCCCATTATCAAAGGTGATGCTTTTAACCATCTTTTTAAACGGCGTTAGCAATTTTATTATCATATCTCTCGTTTCGGAGGCGGTGCGTTGATTAAGGCGTCCAATGAGTACGAGTCCAGTTTTACGCTCAACTAACGTCAACAATGCTTGCTTGTCTTTACGGCTAATTATAGTATCGCCCTCCCAATGTCCTTGCGTTTTCCGACTTTCTACATAACTTGGACGTTGTTTAATTGACCGTTTATATCGACGGTCTCCTTCTTTAATGTTCGGCGCCTTGCAATGCCGATAAGCTTTGCCTTTTCGCCTTAGATAAGGTTTGAATTGTTCATAGCGCGCTTTATTCTGATAAAGGTAGTTATAGATTGATTGGACGCTGATTTTCTTTAAACGTGCAGCAATCTGCTCTGGGCTGTAATAAAGTATGAGGTATTTTTCAACTTGACGCCATACCGAAGACTCTATTGGCTTACCATTACCGCTGTTTTTTCGCCTTTTCCTAGCGAGTGTTACCGCCTCATGTGCTCGATAGGTTTGATTAGGTTTTGAGTTTCTTTTTATCTCTCGACTTATTGTCGAAGGATGTCTATTGAGTAGCTGGGCTATCTCTTTTTTATTCTTTCC
>NZ_LZHJ01000097.1:0-856 GCF_001690815.1 Gilliamella sp. GillExp13
AAGTCGATTATAATTAAACCAATCCACATAGTGATTAAATTCCAATTTAAGTTGCGCCAGTGAATCAAAAATAGTATTTGACACAAATTCTCTTTTCACTGCTTTGAATGTGCTTTCTGCAATTGCGTTATCATAGGGGCAGCCTTTGCGACTTAAGGACCGTTTAATTCCAAATGCTGTTAAACATTCATCAATCAAATGATTATCAAACTCTTTTCCTCTATCAGAATGAAACAACTCAATCGTCTGTAAGTTCATTGGAATTTGACTCATAGCTTGCATGACCAGTGCCGCTGTTTTATGCCTGCCAGCACTTCGCCCCACTATTTCTCGATTACTGATATCAACAATTACACAAAGGTAGTGCCAACGTTGTTTAACCCTTACATAGGTTAAATCGGTCACCAATATCTTTCGTGGTTGACCTATATTAAATTCTCGATTCAGTTCATTCCCCACCGGCGATTCATTGCTTTTTTCTGTATGAATACAATATTTTTTACAGGTGTATTTCGAAACCCAGCCATTTTTCGCCATGATTCGACCTATTCGGCGTCGAGATACGGTTATGCCTTGCTTTCTCAGCTCTGCTTGCAGACGCCTTGTACCATAAGCACGATAATTAGTATTAAAAATTTCACCCACTATTTCACTCAGTGATATATCTTGTGATTGCTGCGTTAATTGCCGTTGATAATAGAAACGATTTCGGGTTACATTTAAACATCGACATAATGCACGTAAGCTGTATCGATGCTTATTATGTAAAATTAACTCGATTTTCTTCCCATTATCAACGTCGCTTGCTTTAGGATATCATTCTCCATTAACAAGCGTTTATTCTCTTTGCGTAGCG
>NZ_LZHJ01000098.1:0-1562 GCF_001690815.1 Gilliamella sp. GillExp13
GACGCCGAATAGGTCGAATCATGGCGAAAAATGGCTGGGTTTCGAAATACACCTGTAAAAAATATTGTATTCATACAGAAAAAAGCAATGAATCGCCGGTGGGGAATGAACTGAATCGAGAATTTAATATAGGTCAACCACGAAAGATATTGGTGACCGATTTAACCTATGTAAGGGTTAAACAACGTTGGCACTACCTTTGTGTAATTGTTGATATCAGTAATCGAGAAATAGTGGGGCGAAGTGCTGGCAGGCATAAAACAGCGGCACTGGTCATGCAAGCTATGAGTCAAATTCCAATGAACTTACAGACGATTGAGTTGTTTCATTCTGATAGAGGAAAAGAGTTTGATAATCATTTGATTGATGAATGTTTAACAGCATTTGGAATTAAACGGTCCTTAAGTCGCAAAGGCTGCCCCTATGATAACGCAATTGCAGAAAGCACATTCAAAGCAGTGAAAAGAGAATTTGTGTCAAATACTATTTTTGATTCACTGGCGCAACTTAAATTGGAATTTAATCACTATGTGGATTGGTTTAATTATAATCGACTTCATTCAACATTAAATTACCAGTCGCCGATTGAATACAAAAGAAATCGATGACCTTATCTTTTTGGTACTAAAAAGTGTGGACATACCAGAAGTCAATATAGCAATTAATTGATTGAGTTGATGATTAAACTCCCATTTATTCAATGTGATTTTACCTTTATTTTTCTAGCTGGTAGATGTTTTTAGCTTGCAATTGTATTTTAAGACGGTAATTAAAGTACTTCAACAGTTGCCACTTGTTTAGGTCCCTCATAAATAATTATTTTAACCCCTTTATTGAGTAAGTAACTGGGCGCAGTTTCCATTAAAAAATGCGCTTCACCAAAACCTATTCTTTCATGAGAGTTAATGTGCTCATTATTTTTAACATTTATTACCAATGACCAACTTGTCATATCACCCTGCTTACTTTTAAGCGGTTCAGTGATCGGATAGTATTTTGTATTTATAGGAAGCATTTTTTTCCACCTTGTTGTATGGATAGCCAATAAATTTTGACATTAACTGTCGAATGTAGCATTTTTAGATTCCTATTTAGTCATTTGTTATTCAGTTATTTTTTAATGTGTTTACCAATTTATTTAATGGCCTTCTTAATAACCTGGATTCAAACATGAAGTGCAATTTTAAACACGGTGGAGTGAAGAAAGTAGAAAGGTGATTTATACTAGCACCTTCGCACCACCACAGTTTGGAGATTGCTATGTATTATAATCACCTTTCTAGGAAGGAAAGATACCAAATTTTCGTATTATTACAAGCCGGAAAGAATAAAAAAGAGATAGCCCAGCTACTCAATAGACATCCTTCGACAATAAGTCGAGAGATAAAAAGAAACTCAAAACCTAATCAAGCCTATCAAGCACATGATGCGGTAACCCTAGCTAGGAAAAGGCGAAAAAACAGCGGTAATGGTAAGCCAATAGAGTCTTCGGTATGGCGCCAAGTTGAAAAATACCTCATGCTTTATTACAGCCCAGAGCAGATTGCTGCACGTTTAAAGAA
>NZ_LZHJ01000099.1:0-564 GCF_001690815.1 Gilliamella sp. GillExp13
TATTTTTAATGGATATCCATGATATTCGGCCAGTTTATCTAAGTAACGGGTAATCCTTCCTGCTGGTAAGCTGACTGCAATATCAATACCTAACGCCTCACGATTAAAGTCATCGATGACATTGAATGTCCTAAAGCGACGTTGATTACGGCTACTATCACTCATAAAATCCATTGACCAACATTCACCTTGTTTATTAGGCACAAATAGCTTTTCCGGGCATTGTGGAGGAATGCGTTTTTTTCGTTTTACTCTGAGATTAAGCTTTAATTCATAATACACCCGATAAACACGCTTATGGTTCCATTGATAGCCGAGCTTTCTGATACGATTAAAGCATTTAGGAAAGCCCCAGCGTAAATGCCGGTCTGTGATAGCATTCAATACCGAAACAATCACCGAATCATCCTGTAACTTAGGTTGATAATAGTAAGCACAACGGTTTAAGCCAACGATAGCGCAGCTCATAGCTATAGTAACAGAATGATTTTGTTGTAGTTGCTGTGCCCACGTTTTACGGGCCTTTGTGGGCACTAAAGCTTTTTTATGATTTCTTCCTGAAGC
>NZ_LZHJ01000100.1:0-1997 GCF_001690815.1 Gilliamella sp. GillExp13
AGTCAGCTTACCAGCAGGAAGGATTACCCGTTACTTAGATAAACTGGCCGAATATCATGGATATCCATTAAAAATACGGGTCGATAATGGGCCAGAATTTACAGGAAAAACCTTTATAAACTGGGCTAAATCACATGATATAGCCATTGATTATATAAAGCCCGGTAGCCCTTATCAAAATGGTTATATTGAACGATTTAATCGTACCTATCGTACTGAATTACTTGATTTATATCTTTTTAACAACTTAGCACAAGCTAGGTGAATAACCGAAGAATGGCTAACGATTTATAACACCGAAAGACCGCATGAGGCATTAAATAACATGACACCGATTGAGTATAAAACACTAAAACAAGCAGCTTAATTTTCTACGTGAGTTGTGTACTAAGTTTGGGGCATTTACACAGCGGTTTCCCATGAGAAAGCACCAGTGATGTAAATTTCAATAGCCACGCCTAATACTGCAAGTGCAACAGCTATTTTTTGCAAAAAGCTGAGTTTTTCTTTATAAAAGATTTGCCCAGAAATCACCATTGCTAGTGGCAATAAAAAATAACCTAGCGATGCCGATAATCCATGTCCGTTAAGTGGTGCCCAAATAAAAATCATCATCTGTATTGTGAGCAAAACAGAAGAAAATAATAACCCTATTAAAAAAAGTGGTTGTTGTTTTATTCGTCTAAAAAGTGCAGTTATAACTGACCACTGTTTTCCAGCAATGATTAATATAACTATTGCAGGAAATGAAGTTAGTAATCGCCAACAAAAAATATCAACAACAGATAAGGAGTGTAACAAAACTGGGTAGTAATAAAGTAACCCAAATAGACATGATGCCAGTATTGAAAGCGCTACACCTTTTATCATTTTTTCCACCTTTATTAATAAAAAAATAGCGCTAATAGATAGCGCTATTCTCTAAGATAATGTGAGTTATTTAATAAACTCAACACCATTCATATAAGGTACTAAAACGGATGGAACTTTAATTGAACCATCTGCTTGTTGATAGTTTTCCATAATAGCAACAAGTGTACGTCCAACAGCTAGACCAGAACCATTTAGTGTATGTACTAAATATGTTTTATTATCAGCCTTATTACGATAACGAGCTTGCATTCGGCGAGCTTGGAAATCCCACATATTTGAGCAAGAAGAAATTTCTCGGTATGTATTTTGAGCTGGTACCCATACTTCAAGATCATAGGTTTTACAAGAGCCAAAGCCCATATCGCCAGTACATAACACAATTTTTCGATATGGTAATTCAAGTAATTGCAATACTTTTTCTGCGTGAGCAGTTAACTCTTCTAATGCCTTCATCGATTCTTCAGGCTTAACAATTTGAACCAATTCTACTTTATCAAATTGATGCATACGAATTAAGCCACGAGTGTCTTTACCATAAGAGCCAGCCTCAGAGCGGAAACAAGGGGTGTGTGCTGTCATTTTTAATGGTAATACACTTTCATCAAGGATTTCATCGCGCACAAGATTAGTTACAGGCACTTCGGCAGTTGGAATTAATGCATAATTACTATTTTCAGCTTCTTCATCAAGCGGTTTAGTATGAAATAAGTCACCTGCAAACTTTGGCAATTGTCCTGTTCCAAAAAGTGTTGCTTGATTGACTAAATACGGTACATAAATTTCGGCATAACCATGCTGTTCTGTGTGTAAATCTAACATGAATTGAGTAATAGCACGATGTAAGCGTGCGATTTGTGATTTCATAACCACAAAACGTGCACCAGTGAGTTTTACCCCTGCTGCAAAGTCAAGATCACCAAAGCGTTCTCCTAATGCAACATGATCTTGAATTGGGAAATCAAATTTTCTTGGTGTGCCAAAGCGAGAAATTTCAACATTGTCATTTTCATCTTTTCCATCAGGAACAGAGTCATCAGGAATATTTGGGATAGTGGAAGCGATATCTTTAATTTTGCTTAGTAGGATATCAAGCTCTGTTTTAGCGCTATTGAGTTTTTCACCAA